>NZ_JBLZFX010000006.1:0-114204 GCF_050753345.1 Alkalinema pantanalense CENA528
AAAATTTAGAGCCACCCCGTTTGACATCACAAACAAGAGTGGCTCGGTCAGATGTTAAAATCCTCATCAAGCCTCCTTGCTGCTCGACCAGCGAGGGGGAATAGCTACCCGGAGTTGGTGGTACAACGAAGGGTAGTGCTCTAAATTGTTGGGAACCCAGCAACCCCATGCTTCATGCCGACCTGTTGAAAGAAGGATGTCCATGGCGATCGCTATGAAAAACCACCCTACAGACAAACCAGGGTGCTGTCAATCCGTATATCAAAACATCAATCCCGGTATCATTTTTCACCCGTACTGACTGCGGTAAAAGTACCACCGGGCAAAACACTGTAAGCCAAGGCCGATTGTAAATCTTCGATCGCCAACCCATCCGTCATAAACGCCTTGCGTAGTAGCTCGTCGGGAATATAGGCATCGTATTTCTGAACCTTCGGGGCCTCCTCCGCTTCCATCAGTTCCTCTGCCCGTAATGGCTGTTCTGCCAACACTTGAATTTCATAGCGGAGACTGTCGATCGAGCATTTCCCTAAATTCACCACCAGAAAATAGGGCGATCGACCCTTCACACCTTTGATATTCAACAGAGGCCGACAGTACAGCCGCAAAAACCGCTCCAAGGTTCGAAACGCCTTCGTTCCCACCCAAGGAAAAACACAAGCGTAGCCCTCTTCCAACAGCACGATCGGACTACTCAAAATTCCATGGCTACGGGCAAACTGTCGCGCAGTATCGAGCCGTGCCTGGGCACTAGGTTGGAGATAGGAATAGACCGTATCCTCTTGCAGGACTTGCCGCATCCGTTGCAACACCCGTGTGTGGATGTCACCCGTGGATCCCCGCCAAGAACTGGCATTGGGCGCTTGCTGGGTCGGGCGCACCTTAATGGCCTTGCGCTGGCTATCCACTTGCAGCACTTCCCACACCTGTCCCGCCAAGGAAATCCGATCGCCCTCGATCGGCGGCACCATGATCGAACCTACAATTTTGTGATTGAACTTAATGATGTATTCTTCATTATCGGCAAAGATGGCGTAGAACTTGAAATTTCGAGCAATCTTTTCGCCTTTTAACCCAACAATTAAAGTATTTAATTCTGTTGTTTCAATGTGCTCTAAAGTAATCCAGTGACGTAATAGTTGGCGATAATTCTCCTGTGTAATGTTATGAAACGATGGTAAAGTTAAAACCTGTTGGGCCAGCATTGCCGGAGTCAGCTCTCTCTGCGATGCCAATGTACTCATTGTCTGGTGATAGAGCAGACTGTAGGGATATTGCACAAATTGAGGCGGCTCAATCCATTGTTCTTCTAAATACAGTTGAATAACCGCGATCGCTTGCAGCAGTTGCCAAGGAAGTTGTTCCGGTAGGGTTTCTTCCCCCGTGGGTTTATCTTCTGCACAAACGAAGCGCATTTCCGCCACCCCGCCGCGCCGTCCCGATCGCCCCAACCGTTGCAAAAAGCTGGCGACCGACGAGGGCGATTCCAGTTGAATGACCCGATCGAGCTGCCCCAAATCAATGCCCATTTCAAACGTCACGGTAGCAGCCGTAACAGCAGGGCGATCGGGCTCCCGCATGGCCGCCTCTGCCACCTGGCGCAAATCAGCGGAAATGCTGCCGTGGTGCACGTGGTAAATATCGGGATACCCCTTGGCCTGGGCAAGGGAACGAATACCCGCGATCGCCTCTTCCGTAGCCGTGCGGCCATTGGCAAAAATCAAACATTTCTTACCGAAGCTCTGGGTAAACAAATGCAGATAGTAGGGATTAAATGCCTGATCCCGCGTATCTTCCTGAGCACGTACCACGACACCGGGATCGTAGAAATGCTCTAGGGAAAGTTGAATTTTACGATCGGCTCCAGCTATTTTGGGCGTAATGACCTGTCTCTGGGTCCCTGCTGCCATCCAACGTTCTGCTAGATCGTAATCACCTAAGGTAGCAGATAAACCAATGCGACGTGCCTCATTACGGGTTAACTGCGCCAATCGAGTCAGTTGACAGAGAATTTGATCCCCACGATCGCTACCAATAAAGGCGTGGACTTCATCAATGACAACAAATTGCAATTCGCCCAGTAATCGCTGGAGATCTGCGGCCCTATTCACCAATAAACTTTCCAGCGACTCCGGCGTAATTTGCAAAATACCCTGGGGTTGACGCAGAACTTGAGCCTTTTTGCTTTGCGTTACATCCCCATGCCACATGTGCACCGGAATATCAGCAAATTGCAACAAGTCATTCAGCCGTTCAAATTGATCATTGATCAACGCCTTAATTGGGCCGATATACAATGCCCCGATCGAAGCTGAAGGTCGTTCATACAATCGTGTCAGGACGGGTAAAAAAGCGGCTTCCGTCTTACCTGCTGCCGTTCCCGCCGCCACCAAGAGATGGTCGTCCGTATCCAACACCACCCGACAAGCCTCCGCCTGAATCGGACGCAAATCCGCCCAACCCTGCTGGTAAATATATTCCTGGATAAAGGGAGCAAGACGCGATTTCATACTGATTCAATTCCGCCAAATGACTGAACCCATTGTCGGCGCGTTCACTCTAGCAGACTTCTGGGCACTTTGAGTACAGAAAAATACGACAGTCACCCCTGCGATCAGGAGATCGATACCATGGTCATGTTCGATGCCCCTTGCAGCCCACCCAGACCTATCCCGATTGCATTGAGTCCTGCGGAGGCATTTGCGGCCATCACGATCGTGGCGATTTCTTCCGATGGCTATTTGGCGGATGAAGAGATTGATACCATCACGACGAGTCTTGCTCGGATGCATCTGTTCCGGACAGATTCCACGGAGACCATGCGCTGCATATATGACAAGTTATTTGGCATTATGCGGCGGGATGGCATTGCGGTTTTATTACAAGCGGCAAAGGAGTCCCTCCCATTTGAATTACGGGAAGCAGCCTTTGCAGTAGCCGCAGATTTAGTGTTATCCGATGGAATCATGACCCAAGATGAACAACTGTTTCTCAACGACCTATGCACAATTCTGGAAATCGCGAAGGAAACTGCAACCAAAATCGTTGAAGTGATGATGATTAAAAGTCGGGGTTAAATCTACTCGATCGAAGAGGTTACAAAGAATTGTCAGGTTTGAGTAGCTGCAAGTCTTTTGGCCTCTCGTCGTTGGTTATGAGCTTGGTCAAATCCCACGGGAGTTTTGAAAACAAAACTCTCGTTTTTTGTTCGCTATTTTTAATCGAATATTGCAGCACAAAAAAGGCGGGATTCAATCAGAAACCCACCTGTAAATTCTTTAAAAACCAAAGCTCTCAACCGGTGACTTCTCAACCTGTGATTACAGCAATCACCGATTCAATTACAGCTTAAGCTTGACCTGCCATTTGAGCAGCCACTTCTGCAGCGAAGTCGGTTTGCTCAACTTCAATGCCTTCACCCAACACAAAGCGCACAAAGCGACGAATTTGGATATTCTCACCCAAAGCTGCCACTTGTTGCTTCACCAGTTCAGCAACGGTGATATTTTGATCCTTGATGTAGGGCTGATCCAGCAAGGACAGTTCCTTCAAGCGCTTCTCTAAACGACCCTTGACGATCATTTCACGCTTATCAGCAGGCTTGTTCGCCAGATCTTCTTTACCCATTTCCACAGTCTTTTCTCTCTCGATGAAGTCTGCGGGAATGTCCTCAACCTTGACATACTCCACGTTGGGGCAAGCAGCAATTTGCATTGCAATGTTGGTAACCAACTCTTTGAACGCTTCGTTACGAGCCACGAAGTCAGTTTGGCAATTGACTTCTACAAGAACCCCAATCCGGCCACCAGTGTGGATGTACTGACCCACCAAACCTTCAGCCGCAACTTTGCCCGCTTTCTTCTCAGCGGAAGCAATACCCTTCTTACGCAGCCAATCAATGGATTTCTCCATGTCGCCGTCATTTTCCTTCAGGGCTTTTTTGCAGTCCATCATGCCTGCGCCTGTTTTTTCGCGCAGTTCCTTGACTGCCTGTGCGGAAATCTCAGCCATTTTTTTATTCCTGAATCTGCGTCAATGATTGATTATGCGGTGGGAGACGCGATCGACCACGTCTCCTCAAATACAGTGCTACGGACTCGAAACTCAGCAAACTTAAAGCTGACTAGACGATCGAGAACACTTAAACGATCGCACGATCGCATCAAAAGGCTTATTCTTCGCTGCCTTCTTCCGCTACTTCTTCGTACTCGTCTTCGTACTCTGCGCCTTCGTAATCTTCGAAGTCTTCCTCAGCACTAACTTGACCATGGCGACCTTCGTAGATCGCATCGGCCAAACGACCCACAATCAGCTTGATGGAGCGAATTGCATCATCGTTAGCCGGAATGGGCACGTCTACCGTATCAGGATCGCAGTTAGTATCCAACAACGCCACGATCGGAATGGTGAGCTTTTGGCATTCTTGTACTGCGTTATACTCACGACGCTGATCCACCATGATCACCACGTCAGGAATTTTCCGCATGTTCTTGATGCCGCCGAGGTACTTTTGCAACTTGTCCAGCTCACGACGAAGAACCGCTGCCTCCTTCTTAGGCCGAAGATCCAGCGCTCCGGTTTCTTCTAGACGCTCCAGTTCCTTCAAGCGATCGACACGGGTTTTGATCGTCGTCCAGTTGGTCAGCATTCCACCTAACCAGCGCTGGTTCACATAATAAGCACCACAACGAGACGCTTCTTGCGCCACGATGCCTGCAGCTTGACGCTTGGTGCCTACAAACAGAAACTTCTTGCCCTGCTCAGAAGCAGTCCGCACAAAGTTGTACGCGCCGTCCATCAACTCAGCAGTTTGCACCAAGTCAATAATGTGCACACCATTACGCGAGGTAAAGATGTACGGCTTCATTTTGGGATTCCAACGACGGGTTTGGTGACCGAAGTGAACCCCAGACTCCAACAACTGAGCCAAAGATACAACTGGCATTCAATTTTCTCCTTTCGGGTTAATCCTCCATCCAGGCGTACTTCATAGGGCGAATTGATGGGAAAGCAAGACCAAGGAAGACATACAGGCATTCAATTCCTGTCCGTTCCTGCACAATTCTAGAAGCACCCGAAACCCTGAATGTGTGGTTTTTACAGCTTTTCTAGCCTAGCATAAGCTGGCCCCTCCATAAATGAGGGATACCGAGAAATCACGGCCCCTGTTCACCCTCCGACTCTCCCACCCCCAGCCCTTCCCCGTGGGACTGTATTTGTAAGCTGTTCCCTTAGCTGGGTCAGCAATTTACGGCGTACTGGATAATGAGGGGTGCTGATAATTGTGGTGCGATCGCCCTATGCATACAGTGAACTGGCAACAGCTCAAGTTTCCCAAGATTTCGTCGCATCAACTTCCCCCCAAGCCGTTGCAATGGATGATGGGCATCAGTACCTGCATTTTGCTGGGCTGTAGTACCGCTCGCCATTTGCTGCTGCGATCGGGCTCCTTAGATTTAGGATATTTTGACCAAGCAACCTATCTAATTAGCCAAGGGGAAGAGCCGATCGTGTCCTTTTGGGGCTACCACTTTATGGGCGGCCATGCGGACTGGATTTTGTACTTTATCGCCATTCTCTACAAACTGTATCCCACGGTGTACTGGCTGCTAGGTTTGCAAGCGATCGCTCTCAGTCTCAGCCCCTGGCCCGTCTGGGCCTTAGCGCGACAAACCGGATTGTCCCCGTCCCAAGCCATGACGATTGCAGGGACAACATTGCTCTATCCGCTCTTGTTTAACTTAAATTTGTCGGACTTCCATCCCGAGGTGCTGGCCTTTCCCGCCCTGTTGACCGCAGTTTGGGCCGCTCGGGCCAATCGTATAGGCTGGTTTTGTGGTGCAATCTTTCTGGCACTGGGCTGCCGAGATGCCTTGGCGCTGACGATCGCAGCTATGGGGCTGTGGCTGATGGTCTGGGAAAAGCGCCGAGCCTGCGGTGCGATCGCGTTGGTGACCGGAACCGCATGGTTTCTACTGGCGACGAAGGTTGTGATTCCGGCATTCCGCCCCAATGGGGTGGAGTCCGTAGTACGCTATGGCTATCTAGGGCAATCCCTAAACGAAATTGTTTTCAACATTTTCTTTAAACCTTGGCTCTGGCTAGAACACATTGTTTCCCTGGAAACGTTGAACTACTTGTTCGTGCTTTTGATTCCGTTGGCCTGGGGATTGGCGGGGTTACGTTCCTGGAATCACCTTGCGCCCCTCGTCGCTGCGATTCCCCAATTAGCCATGAATTTACTGGCCGAGAATGACTTGATGCGCAATATCATCCATCAATACTCCCTGCCGATTTTGCCCTTTCTGTTATTAACCGTGATCGCGATCTTGGCCGATGGGAAAGGATTGATTCAAGCAAGGCGTTGGATCTGGGTTTGGACGATCGTCAGTTTTCTTACTATGGCGAAATATGGGCAATTCACAGGCAAATATCTTGATGGATTAGAAACATGGCAGGCAAGGCGGGAGGCGATCGCTCAAATTCCGGCCCACCAAGGCACGGTGCTGACCACCCACGAGCTGATTCCCCACCTCACCCACCGTCGCGGAATTTATCAAATTACGCCGAATCAACTGCCCCAGGGCTTTGCAGCAATGGATTATGTGCTGATTAACCAGCATTACCCCGCATTCCAAAAGAATCCTGCCTTAGCTAACCAATGGCTGAGTCAATTAAAGAGCGATCGGCAATTGCAATTGCAGTCTGAAAAGGATGGAGTCTTTCTTTTTGTCCAGCGATCGCAAACCAAACTCTAATACAAACCCGAAAATAACGGATATGGGTACTTGGGGCGAATGGGGCGAATGGGGCAAATGGGGGATTGCACAAGTTCAGATAACAATTTATTTCCCAGGTAACATTTTCTCTAGCTAAGTCGCTATAACCAACTCTATGCGGCTTATAACTCTATACGCTTTACAAGCTCTATACGCCTTACAAGTCGGTATAGCTCCCCCCGCATCCGGTGTGCATCAGCTTAAGAAAATTAGTGCTCTGAACTGATCCAGGAGTCCAACCATGCCCCAGGCGACGATCACACCCACGGATAAGAACACCGTCAAAAATGACTATGACTTTGCCAATTTTCTTGCTAGTTACACCAGTGCTCTGAGCCGACGATCGCGATCAAGCCAGTGGATCAAATCCCTGATCCATGACCTATTTGACGATCGTTACCTACTAGCGATTTCACCCCAAAATACACTGTATCGCCGAAAATACAACGAAATTGTAGCCTTTGGCGATAGTTTGACGGACACCGGAAATTTTTCCCGCGACTTTGCCAGCGCTTTTGGAGTAACCTTTCCGCCCAGTCCCCCCTATGCCCCCGGTCGGTTGTCCAACGGAGCCCTATGGGTTGAGTCTCTTGCGGCGGATCTTGGGATCGATCGAATAGCCAATTTTGCCTACATTGGAGCGACAACTGGGACCCAGAATGTAGCTTCCTTAACCTTAGGCCAACCCTTACCCGATATCTTTCCCGGCATTCAGCAGGAAGTCAATGCCTTTCAGCTCAGTTTAGCTGGACAACGGGCTAATCCCAATGCCATATATTTCGTCTGGGGCGGAGCCAATGATTATCTCTTTTCATTGCAAAGCCAGTTTGCCAATGCCGCCAATGACATTGTCCAAGGCGTAACCAACATTGCCCGATCGGTGATGACGCTGGCGGATCTGGGAGCCAATACGATCGCGGTCGCTAACTTGCCTAACCTAGGCCGCACCCCCTTCGCCACAACTCGCAATATTTCCACGGAAAGTACGCTCTACAGCTTGGCCTTTAATATCACCCTCTCCTTTACCCTGGAGAAACTCGATCGCTACCTCAAAGCTGACATCGTGGAACTGGATACCTTTTCGCTCGGAGAAGCGATCGCAGCCAATCCCAGCAAGTTTGGCTTTACCAACATCACAGAGGCAGCGATTACCAAATTACCGAATATCGATCCCAATACCTATCTCTTCTGGGACGAGTTCCATCCCACGCAAGCATTCCACAATGTACTTGCAAAAACCTTTGAGCACGCATTGTCCGTTCCGACACGCAGCCGAGTACTAGAAACCAGTTTGAACACAGCGATCGGCTTACTCAATAGCAGTAACGGCAGTGCACTACGATCGGCATTTACCAACCTACTCAGCAACAGTTCCCAACAGTTATCCAATCTGAATCCCCTATTGGTTACTCGATCGGCAACTTCACCCGCTCCACTGAGCTCGATCTAGGAACGAGTTTGGTTGATGGACTAGCTGAGAAATAGCATCCCCTATTGCCCCTACTACCCGCCTACCCCTCCACCCTTTCACCTGGATTTTATTGGTACGCAGTCCCCTTAACAGCCCTGCGCCTTGAGTTCAGCGTAGGCATCATAGACCCCACGCACGTTGTACCAATTGAGAAAAATGCGGGCCGCTTCCAACGCTAGTTGAGGTTGTCCGCGATCGATCAACCATTGCAATAGAGGAGCCATCGTTTTCTCATTCAACAAGCCCCCCAGGGACAGCAAGCCCCAGAGCACCTTGTGAATCCAAGTCATTTGGATCATCATGCGCACTTCCCAGGTCGGATGCTTTTGATAAAACAACACCCCCATCCGACCGCGCTGAATTTCCTTATCAATCAGGTTAGGAATCTGCGCCAAGCTGAAGGGAGGATGCCAGTGATAGCCCACAGCGTCCGGAGCCTTAATGAGCTTGAGTCCCAGATTTTTCAACCGCACCCCCAGTTCCAAATCCTCCCAGCCGTAAAGTTGAAAGCCCGTGTCGAACAGGCCCGCTTCCAGTAGCCAATGCTTTGGAATCGCCACATTGCCCGTCGCAAAAAAGGCTGCGGAAAAATCTGTGACTTTGTAGGGTTCCGACGTGGGTTGATCAAAGTTACAAGTGTTAATCACTCGACCATAGGTAAAGAAGCGATCGCTGCCCAATTCCTGACGCCCCTTTGCCAACGCAGCCGCATGGGACTGAAGGAACGTAGACAGCACCACTAAATCACTATCGATAAAAATAATGATGTCCCCTTGGGCCTTTTCCACCCCTAGATTCCTCGCCGCTGAGGGGCCGAGGTGATTTTGGCAAAAGAGATTGACATGGGGAAATTCTGAAGATCGATCGCGCAACCAATCCACCGTGCCATCGGTTGAGCCATCATCCACCACTACGACTTCATAGGGTTCGCTCCAAGCTTGCTTCTCCAGTGCCCGCAGACACTTTTCCAGAATGGGCTTGCGATTGTAGGTCGGAATGACAACACTAAACACTCAACAACTCCTGGCAATGGGATTCCCTTCAGTCTATCGTGGCGACTGGTGCGATCGAATTCACGCTAACCCACAATAACAGCAACTGTTTCCACCTCTAGCGCCAAAGTTATGGCAATCTGTTCGTGGCTTAGTCCCAGTTCTGCAAGTTTCAGCACTGCTTGGGTCACTTGAGCCTCAGCCCGATCGGCCCGTTGCTTTTCAGTCTCGGCCCGCTGCCTTTCAGTCTCGGCCCGCTGCCTTTCAGTCTCGGCCCGTTGCCGTTCCTGATCCGCCAGTTCCCGCAGTTCCACCGGATTGAGAAAGCGATCGCCGTTGGGTTGATAGAGTTCTAGGTCGTCTTCAGTTAAGCAAAAGCGAACTTGCAAACGCGGACTCACCCAGTTATTGTCGATCGTCACCGGTTCAAGACCCGATCGCCCTCGGAGAAAAATCTGTAATTCAGCAACCCGAGGATCATAAACGTAATACTCCTCTACGCCATAGCGATCATAGAAGCGAAGCTTCCGGGCCATTTCGTCAGCAGTATTACTATCCGATAGGATTTCAAAAACGATTTGTGGCGGAATTTGCCCTTCTTCCCATTGTTTATAGGATTTGCGGCTATGCTTGGGTCGCCCCAAGACAACCAATACATCAGGCGCACAGCGAATCGTAGGGTCGCCCTCCACCGGATACCAAAATAAATCCCCCGCAACAAAGACATCATCCCGATCGCGATAGAAAATCTCCAAGTTTTCTTTGATTAGAACAATCCAATCAAACTGAATCGTACTATTGGCCAACGGTTCTCCATCCGATTCTGGGTAGAAAATTTCATCGGGCTTGGTCAGTTGGGTAACCATGGTTTTCCCTCTGTCGCTGCGATGTGATTACTGTAACCTGGATTCCGAGTCCCTATATTTTGCCTGTCTAGCATCGTCCGTAGGTCAGAGCTCGGTCGATTCCCCTATTTCAGTGTACCGAGTCTGTCTAGAAACCATTAACTTCAAAGGGATTCTTCCCGTTGATCGTCCCCTGAACCCCCACTTTGCCAGATAATAGAAAACTTGTTAATTAGCAATGAGAGACATCATGGGGCGAGCAAAGAAGGTAGTGTTGGCCTATTCCGGCGGTGTGGATACTTCCGTTTGTATTCCTTACCTCAAACAAGAATGGGGCGTCGAAGAAGTAATTACCCTGGCGGCTGACCTAGGACAGGGGGATGAATTGGAACCCATCCGCCAAAAAGCACTCAATTCTGGGGCCGCCGTTTCTCTGGTAGCCGATGCCAAGGCAGAATTCGTTAAGAAGTACGCCTTTCCAGCAATTCAAGCCAATGCCCTTTACGAAAATCGCTATCCTTTGTCTACTGCATTAGCACGGCCATTGATCGCCAAGCTGCTTGTAGATGCCGCCGCAGAATATGGCGCAGATGCCGTCGCCCATGGCTGCACTGGAAAAGGCAATGACCAAGTGCGCTTTGATGTGGCGATCGCGGCACTCAATCCCAATCTAAGAGTCCTAGCTCCGGCACGGGAATGGGGCATGAGCCGGGAAGAGACGATCGCCTACGGCGAAAAATTTGGCATTCCTTCTCCGGTGAAAAAGTCTTCACCCTACAGTGTGGATCTCAATTTGCTGGGCCGTAGTATCGAAGCAGGCCCGCTGGAAGATCCTTACTACGAGCCGACGGAAGAAGTGTTCGTGCTAACGAAGGCGATCGCCGATACCCCCAACGAACCTGAATACGTAGAAATTAGCTTTGAGCAGGGCGTTCCCGTGGCGATCGATGGCCAAGCCTTTAATCCGGTAGATCTGTTTATTCACCTTAACCAACGGGTGGGCAACCACGGCATCGGACGGATTGACATGCTGGAGAACCGACTGGTTGGTATCAAGTCCCGCGAAATCTACGAAACGCCTGCTTTGCTGGTTCTGATCCATGCCCACCGAGATTTGGAAAGCCTCACCCTGACCAAGGATGTCACCCAATACAAACGCGGCTTAGAAGAAACCTACGGACAAATGGTTTACAACGGCTTATGGTATAGCCCTTTGAAAGAAGCGCTGGATGCCTTTATTCAGAAAACCCAGGAACGGGTCACTGGTACTGTGCGGGTGAAGCTGTTTAAGGGGAATGCCACGATCGTCGGTCGCAAGTCCACCAACTCGCTCTATAACGAAGATTTGGCAACCTACGGGTCTGGCGATCAGTTCGACCACAAGGCCGCAGAGGGCTTCATCTATGTCTGGGGCTTGCCTACGCGCGTCTGGTCTCAGAAAGTTCGCGGTTAGGCGTTTGGCGGTGCTGCTGAAGCTTTAACCAGACGTGAGTCCGATGAATTCGCGGGGCGATTCGATCGTCGGGGCTGCTCCGCAGCGAAGATCGGGGAACTTCTCCCCTTAAGGCAATTTGCTCTGGCAGAGCGTCAGAGAAATCGCCTTACCCCCTGCTATATCAGGGGACTCTACTCCCCCGACACCCAAGTGACTTCTCCGTCCCAGTACAGGGGATTTGTGAAGGGAAATTTTGCTTGTCGAACTCACGTTAACCAGATAAACTTCCAACAAAAATAGCGATCGTCCCAGGATGAAGACGATCGCTATTTTTGTTGAACAATCGCGGGTTAAACGATCGTGCCCTCCAGAGCAATTTGACTAACTATTCCCCTTCAGCAGAATGTTGAGGGGTCACGATGGGCTTATGCTTGCGTGACTCCAACCAGAGAGGAATGGCGATCACAGCAACTACGATCGCAAGGGCAATGAAAGCAAACTGTGAGGCCAAACTGATGAGTTTCTCCAGAGGCACCAATTGCCCTGCAAAAAAAGCAAGACTTACCATCACCGTGGCCCAAGTCAGTGCCCCAGCGATGTTATAAGCCATAAACTTCCAAAAGGGCATTTCGGCAATCCCCGCTAAGGGACTAGCGAAGACGCGCAAGAGGGCAATAAAGCGTCCAAAAAAGACGGCTTTACCAGCACTAGCGCTGAATTGTTGGCGCAAATCTTCTAATTGAGACTCCTGGAAACGCAGCAGCTTACCCAGACCGAGCAGCAGCGGCCACCCCCCTGCACGGCCAATCCAATAGCCCGCAGTACCACCCAGAGCTGCTCCACCTGCCGCATCTAGGAGCACCCATTGATATTTCAATTGCTCACTACCCGCCAAAAAACCACCGACGATCGTCACCGTTTCGCCAGGAATGGGTAAACCCAGATTTTCCAGCAAGATCCCCACAAAAACTGCCCAGTAGCCGTACTTCTGGGCAATGTCTTCAATTAGCTCTGGCGAAATGAAGTCCAATGACATTAGACGTCCTTTACAATCCTTCATGCACCCATCTATCTTGGCGTGCAGTTATCCAGACTGTCAATCAAGTCTTTATTGCTTTAAGTAAAGTCTAGCCAGCCAATTTGGACGATCGAGATTTTAAATTAAAGAAAACATGATCCCTGTTCAAAGATTTCTTTAAGAAACTAGGCTTGCTTTCTGCCCTAAGGTCAAGATTTAATGAAACCCTGACAAAATAGCTGGGTTCCCCAAAGCATGATTTCTATATTGAGACTATCTAGCCTCCGCAGAATCACGGACTCTGTGGAGAGAAAATGTTAGGCATTTCACCGAGGAAGCTGGCTATCTTCTCAATCCATACTGTGACAATTGATTGACGTGGTACCGGCTTGAACCAAATCAACATCAAATCATAACCGTTCAATCCATGAGTCTTAGTCAAGAAAATCTTAACCAAAAGCATTTAACCGAGGGGTGTTCCATGACAGTGCCAATAGAAACTAACGGTTTGGTGGTTCTACAACCCCAATTTCAGTTTGATGAACAGTGGTTGGCTGCACAAATGAATCAGGTTTCACACCATCAATCCAGTTACTCTAATCCCACTCAAGTCAAACAGCTCTGGGTCCTAGATCTCTCTGCGATCGACTCCTTAGATAGCAGCAGCTTAGTTGCCCTTGCCTCGGGTGTCCAAATGGCCAAGCACCATGGAGCTCGAATGGTGCTTTGTGGCCTCAATCCGTCAATGCGATTGATTTTAGAAATCTCTCGTTTAGATAACGTTCTCCCGATCGTCGAAACCTATGAAGGTCTTGTACAAAACCGCTGACTTTGAACAACTCCACCCTCCTGTCTCCACAGGATGGGGAACTCAAGGCAACTCATCTTCATTACCTCAACAGAGAAACAGGACACACATTGCGAGGTGTCCTGTTGATGTTTTAGGGGGATTGTAATTTCTTTAATTACAATCCCCCTAAATGGATCCAAATTAAGCCATCACATTTCCCAGTTACACCTTAGTTTTGCCGTTAAACTTTGCCGTTAAACTTTGCCGTTAAACATTATCCAGGGAGGAGATCCCTACCACAGGGAACTCTCCTTCCTCGTCAGTTCGGGCAAAGCTGGGCAAGTCCAACTGTCCTGCCTTGCGACTCCGCACTGCCAATCGATAGCTGACACTTTGTAACTCGGCATGGAGCTTGCGATTTTCCCGCTGAATTTGGGCGACTTTTTCCTTGACGGGAGCCATCCGTTCAGCAAACTTCTGACGGTAGAGATTGGGCAGTTCCTGAACCACCTGTTCCAGCATTTGCGATCGATCGCTGAGTTCCTGAACCGACTGCTCCAGAGAGTTAATCCGAGTATCGCGCTCAGAAATTTGATCCTGGTAAAAACTCACCTGCTCTTCCATACCCTGCAACTGTTCCCGCAGTGCCCGCATTTCGGCTAAATCCCGCTCAGTGGTCATTTGTTGAACTGGCTGGCGGCTATTTCCTTTGACCAGGCGAAAGAGTTCCTGGGAGAGCTGCTGAACTAATTGGTCACGGGTTTGCAGCTCTTCTTTGAGATGAACCACCTCAGCCTGAAGCTGCTGGAGAGTAGGGATTTCAGCTTGGGACACGACTTCGTAGCTCCGTTAACTAACGCGGACAATCCGGTGAACAAGAAATTGATCAAGGAAGGATGCTGGCTATTTTAATCAGCGATCGGCAAGATGACACACTGTTCTCGTAAACTTCTCAGCAAACTTAACGTCTGGGCAAGCTTAACCGTGCAGTAGCGTGATCTGGCTCACTGATCTGACCCAGCAATTAGCACTTGAGAACCACTTAATCAAGACTCTCCAGATTAGTCAATCCAATAGGTCAATCCAATGCTGCCTAAAATAACGGAGAACACCCAACCGACCCAATAAAAAACCGAGGCGGAATCGATGGGCCGCCCCGGTTATTAGAACTCAAGCTAGCACTTGATCGTCCTTTCATCATCAGATTCGCCCACGATCGATTGGCTAGCTTAAGGAACTCGCAATTGACTGATTAGCTTAAGCGGGTACTTCTTCAGCTTCAACTGTTTGCTTGACGGTGAGGTAGCGAATGACATCTTCATTCAAACGCATCGCTCGCTCCATCGCGGCGATCGCTGCGCCCGTCACCCGGTAGTTCATCTGGATATAGATCCCTTCACGGTGACGATCGATTTCGTAAGCCAGACGGCGCTTACCCCGGTGTTGGGTCTCCAGGATGTCTGCACCGTTATCCTTGAGAATGCCTTGATACTTTTCGATCGCTTGATCGACGGATTCATCCCCGAGGTCCGGGCGCAGAATGTACATTGTTTCGTAGATAAAGTTCTTAGCCATGGGTTTTCTCCTTTTGGACTAACTGGCTTTTTCCAGCACCAGGCGCTTGTCCAGTACTGAACGTGATCCAGTACTCCATGACGCTGACACCAAAAAAGCAAGGATCTACAATTCTATACCAGTTTGAGCACAAAGTCCTATGGCACAGCGCTATGTCCGCATCCAAACCCCTGATAACCGCATTTTCTATGGGTTGCTTCACCTCGATCGCACTGTCCAGGTGCTCGATGCCCCCCCTTGGTTACACGGGCAGCCCATGGATTTGACGTTTCCTGAAACTGACTACCAACTGTTAGCGCCCTGCGCCCCCTCAAAAATTGTGGCCGTTGGGAAAAACTATGCTAAACACGCCGCAGAAATGGGTGGGCCGTTACCTTCAGAGCCCCTACTGTTTCTCAAACCCACCACGACGATCGTGGCCCATGGTGCGCGTGTTCTCTATCCTCCCCAGTCAGAGCGGGTGGATTATGAAGGGGAACTCGCTGTGATTATTGGTGATCGGGCAGTGGATTGTTCGCTCGCCGAAGCTGAAACCAAAATTTGGGGATACACGATCGCCAACGATGTGACCGCCCGAGATTTACAACAAAAAGATGGCCAGTGGACGCGCGCAAAAGGCTTTGATACTTTTTGTCCGATCGGCCCTTGGATAGTTCGAGAAATTAGTCCAGAGGCCCAAGTCACAACTTTTTTGAATGAAGCCAAAGTACAAGCCGCCTCAATCAGTGAAATGGTTTTTTCTCCCACCGCTTTGGTGGCCTACATCAGCCACATTATGACGTTGCTGCCGGGAGATGTGATTCTTACAGGCACTCCGGAGGGGATCGGCCCGATGCAGATCGGCGATCGGGTACGAGTGTCGATCGAGGGCATTGGATTTCTGGAAAACCCAGTTCACAAACGTTTAAGCCCTGAGCCCTCGGACAATCCCGCCCCGACCTTGCTATAACTTAACGACCTTGCTATGACTCAGTCATCACTCAGTCATCACTCAGTATCCCTCAGCTCTCACAGCTCTCACTCAGCCACTGTCCGACCTGCTTGCACTAGATCATCCATCGTGGGCAAGCAGCAAGCCCACCACAAGTCATAAGCAAGTCATAAGCTGGCTGGCTAAGAGTAGCAGCGCTAGTCGTCTGTCTACTAGTTTAGTCAGGCACTTGGTGAGGAACCCAATGGTTAGTAACGCACTTGGTTAGAAACCGCTTCAGAGATGGCTGGAATCTCCGCGTATCTGCCTAGTGCTGTCTGGATAACGGAATAACCCACCGCTACTAAACCACCGAGAAAGATCGTGTTGAACAGCGTCTCTGCCACGATCGTATTTCTAAAAATAGCCCCTAGGAAGTACTGCCAGACAATGCTAATCAGGCTGAGGACGATACCAAACAAAATAGCCTGCATAACGTTGTAGCGCAGGAAATGGGAAAGCTCTGAGTTCCGCACCACCAGCATATAGAGGGCTAAAAAGATAGCAAAGGACAGTAAGCCGCCAAATCCATAGTAAATGCCGATGATCGGCCCTAAGGGCACGACCAACAGTGCAAAAACTGGTGCTAGCAACGAACCCGCAGTAATGCCTTGACTGACTAAAACCAGGGTTTCCATCAAGGGCAAGATGTAGACCAAACAAGAAAAAAAGCGATCGGAGGGACTAATCGACCCACGGCCAGTCATGCGCAAATTCTCCACTAAGATACAACGAGGCTATGCACCAGCATACTTTAAGACTTTTCTAGTCAGGCTTTTCTGGTTAGAAAAGCCTAGCCACATAGTCTCTCTATAGTCTCTCTAGTGACACGGTCTCTGCTGAACCCTGACAGGTCGATCGGGCCTCCAGGTTATTCAACGTTCAAAATCTTAAAGCCCATCTGGCATTGAAACTGACGGGGTTGTTGATCAACGGTTTTGGTGATCGCGTTTCCACACCGCAACCGCCCCCCGTGCCAACGAGGTTGACCACTCTGATCGGCCATTAGGCAGTTTTGGCAAACTTGCTGAGGAGAAATCAGTTGATCACCGACTAGAACCACTAACATGACTGCTACCTCCAGTGATTCGCCTGTGTCTCTTGACTTTATTGTAGGCGAGGGATAGGAATGATCGTTTCAAACTTTATGGACAGTTTAAACTCTTACGCATCTTGAGGTCGTAACCAATGAGACAGGCTACAGCCCTTACCTCAAAATCCTTGCCTCGAATTTAAAAAATTTAGTTTCCTCTCAGGTTGCCCAATGCGTCAGACTTCTCAACGCAGTATGATTTGAAATCTGACTGAGCTAAAAATCGGTTGAGCTATCCAGCTCAACTATCCAATTGGCTAGCAAACCTAGCGGTTGGGATAACCAGGCAACCGCCCTAGGAGGCTAACCGCCCTAAACCAGGACATCAAAGCACGTCTCTGACGTTTTTCCCATTTTTCATCACTCCATCTGCATAGGACTGAAACTGTGACTACGAATTCCGATCTCCTCTCCCAACAGGATCCAGCAGTTGCTGCGCTGATCAATCAGGAACTGAAGCGCCAGCGAGATCACTTGGAACTGATTGCCAGCGAAAACTTTACCTCTCCTGCCGTGATGGCTGCCCAAGGTTCGGTACTCACCAATAAGTATGCCGAAGGTCTGCCTAACAAACGCTACTATGGCGGCTGCGAGTTTGTGGATCAGATTGAGCAAATTGCCATCGATCGCATCAAGGAACTGTTCGGTGCAGCCCATGCTAATGTGCAACCCCACTCCGGGGCCCAAGCCAACTTTGCCGTTTTTCTAGCGCTGCTTAAACCGGGCGATACCATTCTGGGGATGGATCTGTCCCATGGGGGCCACCTGACCCACGGATCTCCGGTGAACGTATCGGGCAAGTGGTTCAACGTCGTGCAGTACGGCGTCAGTCAAGAAACGGAGCAACTGGACTACGAGAAAATTCGGGAACTGGCTAAACAACACAAGCCCAAGCTGATCATCTGTGGCTATTCGGCCTATCCCCGCACAATCCATTTCGATAAATTCCGATCGATCGCCGATGAAGTGGGCGCTTACCTGATGGCAGACATTGCCCACATTGCGGGTCTTGTTGCCACTGGCCATCATCCCAATCCCCTGCCCTATTGCGATGTCGTCACCACCACCACCCACAAAACCCTGCGAGGGCCACGCGGGGGCTTAATCATGACCCGTGATGCAGAACTGGGCAAATTGTTCGATAAGGCGGTGTTCCCTGGAACCCAAGGGGGGCCGCTGGAACATGTCATCGCAGCAAAAGCTGTGGCCTTTGGGGAAGCGCTGAAGCCTGAGTTCAAAACCTACTGCGCCCAAGTCATTGCCAATGCCCAAGCCTTGGCAGCGCAACTGCAAGAACGGGGTTTCAAGATCGTCTCCGGCGGCACCGATAACCATTTGCTGCTGCTGGATCTCAGATCGATCGGCATGACGGGCAAGATCGCCGATGCGTTGGTCAGCGAAGTCAACATTACCGCCAATAAAAATACCGTTCCCTTTGACCCGGAATCCCCCTTTGTGACCAGCGGTTTACGGCTGGGGACTGCGGCCATGACCACCCGTGGCATGGGCACGGCTGAGTTCACAGAAATTGCTAACATCATTGCCGATCGTCTGTTGAGTCCGGAAGATGAAGCGGTAGCACAATCGTGCCGCGATCGTGTCGCAGCCCTCTGTGAGCGTTTTCCGCTGTACGCCCACCTAGGTACCACTGCAGTTGGTGCTGCAGAACCGGCCCTAGTATAGGGAAACCTTGCAGGGATAATTTGTCACCGGAGGCGATCGTCTAGGATGCCTCCGGTGGATGATTTCAACCCGGTAGCAATTTCTGACAAGCCATCTTTTTGGTGGGCAAGTTTGAGGATGAGGAGTTCTTGAGATAGGAGAATAGACAACCTACTCAAAACCGCTCAAATACCGATTGGACATCTCTGCGAGCGTTGCCATTGGCCAAGCTATTCTGAGTCAACTTTTTCGCAAAAGATCGCCTCACTCTGGCGATTTTGCGTGTATGCTGAGGCACCTTAAGCGCGAATTCCTATCAGTTAAGCTAATCTTCGCTAAAACTTGACGGAACTTCCGAAAAAACCTCGAAGAAAAAAGCAAAATTGATCGCTCTTAATAAATCTTTGCTGAGTAACATCAGTATGTGGTAGGCTCTCCCTGCTGGCAACGTCTGTCCAAAGAAATTTCACTGCACTTCCAGATGCTGTCTCTTCTCTATCCCCTGGCTGCTTTCCTAATTGCTGCTCTAACCGTTATTGTTACCACCCCGTTCATCAAAAAAACGGCACTCCGATTGGGACTCGTCGATCGTCCTGATCCCCGTAAAGTGCATAAGCATCCCATGGTGCGATTGGGTGGGGTTGCTATGTTTGCGGGATTTTCCCTTGCGCTTCTCGTGGTTTGGTGGACGGGGGGCTTTGGGCAACTACCCCAAGTTAAAGAGTACGAAGCCTGGGGAGTTGCCCTAGGAGCCTTGGCTTATTTTGGAATTGGCTTGCTTGACGATTTATTTAACCTGTCACCCCTAAGCCGATTGATTATGCAAGTCATTGTCGCGATCGCGGCTTGGTCAGCGGGAGTGCAGATTGACTTCATTACAATTCCTGGATTGGGACTCCTTCAGCTTCCGGATCCGGTCAGTCTCGCCATCACAGTGCTTTGGCTGGTGGGCATGACCAACGCCATTAACTGGATTGATGGTCTAGATGGCTTGGCTGCGGGGGTCTCTGGCATTGCCGCTGTGGTAATGTTACTGACCTGTATTTTCATGAAACAGCCTGCTGCCGCGTTGATTGCAGCAGCTTTAGCTGGATCCTCACTCGGTTTTTTGCGGTATAACTTTAACCCTGCGCAGATTTTTATGGGGGATGGAGGATCCTATTTTATTGGATTCACCTTGGCTGGAATCGGCGCGATCGGCCTAGTCAAAGGCGTGACAACCGTTGCAGTCCTGTTGCCCTACCTAATTTTGGCAGTTCCCATTCTTGACATGTCGGCAGTCATCCTCGATCGGTTACGCAATGGGAAATCGCCCTTCATTGCAGACAAGCGCCATTTACACCATCGCTTACTCAATGCCGGACTCTCCCATCGCCGTACCGTCCTGTTTATCTATTCCCTCACTCTTTGGGTCGGTAGCTTAGCCTTGGCCTTCTCAGGCGTTCCCAGTGGCTTTGCCTATGCCATTTCAGCGACTTTAATTCTGAGCTTTGCAGCTTGGCGAGTTTGGCGAATCGCAAAGCAAGCTTAGAAATTCAGCCTAGAAATCTAGCTTAGAAATCCGGCATAGTCCAATAGCCTCAGAACAGCAGGTTCATAAACCATGACGATCGTTGCAGAAGTGCTGAGTGTTGGCACCGAGTTATTGCTGGGCGACATTCTGAATTCCAATGCGCAGTTTTTAGCCCAACAGTTGGCGCAGTTGGGGATTGCCCACTACTACCAAACCACGGTTGGCGATAATCCCGATCGTTTACGACGGGCGATCGAACTAGCCGCGAGTCGAGCCCAACTACTCATCTTCACGGGTGGGCTGGGGCCAACCCCCGATGACCTGACCACGGAAACGATCGCCCAAACCTTCGGTACCCCGCTGCTGGAAGATCCCCAAGTCGTTGCAGACATTGCCCAAAAATTTGCAGCCCGTGGCAGAGCCATGACCGACAATAATCGGAAACAGGCGCTTCGCCCCCAAGGTGCCGCAATTTTGCCCAATCCCGTCGGGACGGCTCCCGGCATGATTTGGCAACCTCAGCCCAATGTGACGATTTTCACCTTTCCAGGGGTACCCACGGAAATGAAAGCCATGTGGCAGGAAACTGCCATCCCCTATCTCCAAGCCCAGGGGTGGACTTCAACCACGATCGTGAGTCGAACACTAAGGTTTTGGGGCATTTCAGAATCCAGTCTCGCTGAACGGGTCAGTGAATTTTTGAACCTGACGAATCCAACGGTGGCCCCCTACGCCAACTGGGGGGAAGTCAAACTGAGAATTTCTGCCAAAGCCGAATCTGCTGCTGCCGCTCAACACCTGATTCAACCCGTAGAAGCGCAATTACGAACGATCGCAGGCATTGATTGCTATGGCGCGGATCAAGATTCCTTGGCCTCCGTTGTAGGAGCTTTACTCAAGGCGCAGGGACAAACCGTCGCCGTGGCAGAATCCTGTACTGGCGGTGGGTTAGGACAGATGATCACTGGGGTTTCCGGTAGCTCGGAGTACTTTTGGGGGGGCATCATCGCCTACGAAAACCGCATTAAGGAAAAAATCCTAGGTGTGGATCCTGCGGTACTACAAAGCGAAGGAGCTGTGAGCGCGATCGTTGCGGAACAGATGGCAATGGGGGCACGATCGGCCCTAGGCACTGACTGGGGCGTAAGCATTACTGGCATTGCAGGCCCCACCGGTGGAACGGATAGTAAACCTCTTGGCCTGGTCTACATTGGGGTAGCGGCCCCGGATGGCAGCGCCATGGCGCAGGAATACCGCTTTGGCAACCGAGGCCGGGACTGGCTGCGGCAAGTCAGTGCTTGCAGCGCGATTGATCAGTTGCGGCGACAAATCTTGGCTGGATAATCCTCATTCTGGCTGGATAACCCTACTCAGTTCGCCCTTACGTTTTTGTCAAGATTCGTTATGATTTGAATTAGGGAGGAGGAGTCCTGCAAAATTTCTGCTTGGCTTTACTTCGTTCCCTTGTTAAGATCAGGTTATGTCTACCTACAAGGATTTACTTCGGCGGAAGAGTCCTGAACTAGAAAGGTTGACGTTCCGAAAAGTGACTGTGTCCAGACTAGACATTAAGGAGAGGTCTGTTCAATGGATGTCATTGATAAGGTTCTGGAAAAGGTAAAAGAGTGGGCTCGTAAGTTGATTGAAGCTTTACTAGGGCCGGACGCCCAACCCGAGCCTGAACCCATTCCAGTTCCAGTAGACGATCGTCGCCGCTACCCACGTTAGACGAACGTTCAACTGAATCGGTTTCTTCTTACCTTTTGTTGTTCTTTTTCAGAACATTTGCTGACGCGACGAGAAGGTCAAGTTTGTTAAGCGTTTTAGTACTACACGGCCCTAACTTGAATCTCTTAGGATTGCGTGAGCCTGAAGTGTATGGCTCTACAACTCTGGTAGACATTAATTCAATGCTAGAGCAACTAGCTCTGGACTTGAGAGTCAGGGTGTCTAGTCTACAGTCTAATCATGAAGGAGCCTTGGTGGATGCCATCCATGCTGCGATGGGGATTCACCAAGGCATTTTAATTAATCCCGGTGCCTACACTCACACTAGTGTGGCCATTCGAGATGCGATCGCGGGGGTTAATTTACCTACCGTAGAAGTGCACTTAAGTAATATCCATAAACGCGAAGCTTTTCGCCATCATTCCTACATTGCCCCAGTTGCGATCGGGCAAATTTGTGGGTTTGGGGCTGAAAGCTATCGATTGGGACTGCAGGCTTTGGTCGCGCACTTGCAGCAATAAATGTCCTTACCCTGGGTCTGTCCTAGCCCTAAGGGAACAGCGTATCAATCGAGTGCATCCCAGTTTTGCAAATTTGCCCTCATCCCCCAACCCCTTCTCCCAAAATAGGAGAAGGGGAGCCAGATTCAAAATTCAAATTCCCTCTCCCGCACTGGGAGAGGGAATTAGGGTGAGGGTTGTAAAGGTGGGATGCACCCTATCAATCAAAGCCAAAGTAGATGGGTGGATGGATAGATGAATCAGGGATGTTTTCCTTAGCACATCCCTAAGCATCCATCGTTGTCACAAAAATACCCCAACTCCACACTCTGTTTGAGAGCTGATCAAGGCAGGGGTTGGACGGAGAAATTCTATCCGTGAATGTAATTCATTAAGCGTGACGTTCAACAGCTGCTGCCGTCCTCTATCAAGTGTCTATTTGAGATTGAGACGCTTGATTTCTGCATTAATCCGTTCTCGCATGTCGCTATTTCCCGCTTGTCGCTGGAAGCCGTTAAACTCCTCAGGTTTGAGTTGATATTTCTTGACGGTTTCTCCAGCAAAGCGGTTAAAGTTATTACAAATTCCTTGAACAGCTTCTCGAATCCCTCCTGGAATTTGTTCCAAGCCGCTGGAATGACAGACATTATTGGGCACATTGCCATCGGTTAGCTCTTTCACCTTACCAATCAAAGCCCGCCGCTGCTTTTCAATTTCAAACGCAGCCCGAACATAGCGGGTAAAGGACGATTCTTCTGCCCTTGCCCCCTGGGTTCCAACCAGACCGGTTCCAACCAAAACCGAGGAAGGGGTTCCGAGGGGAACGATCGGAGCCCAACTTGCTAGCAGGGTTAAGGACGATACAGTCCCGACCCACAGCGATCGAGCGAGCCAGCGACGAAACTGAGTTGGCTGGATTGGACAATCACTCACTGGTAAATGGGCGTCTGGTAAATGGGATGGAAGCATTGTCTTGGGGGAGAACAGCAGGTTGATCATGGCAAAGTGTGACATTTGAGAAACTTGCACACAACAGAGGATTTATTTTCTAGATTCATTCTATGCGGGATAAGTTCCCTGACCTGTCACAGATTCTTGAAACCTCAGCAAGCCAGCTAGAAGATATGTGGAAGACACAGGGCGAGTCATCAAGTAACTCATTCGGCAGGTCTAGTGAGGAAGCAGCGTACCAATAACATCCCCCATGGAGGGTCAGAGGGGGAGGGTCAGAGGGGCGAGGGGAGGTTATTTCTGGGCAAGTCCCTTAAGTAGACAAACAACTAGTAGTTAGGAGAATAGTTAGGAGAACAAAAAGGTTGCCAGCCATTGCAGTGAATGACATTTCAATAAAAATTTAGCCCAGAAGGAAAACTCTGTGAGTCAGGAATTCGTCTAACCTCGAAATAATTCGCACAGTTCGATCACCTTGGTTTGAAGAACTACCATTTCATCCGCCCCCCGTTTCAGACCAAATTCTAATTCCATACAGAGCGGAAGCGCCCTTTCCCAAGCTTGTAGCGGTGTACTCACCACTTCCTGGCGGAGAAAGTAGAGTTGCTTGGGATTACCAATCTCAGCAGCTTGAGCGATCGTGCGATCGTCCCGTTCTCCAGACTCCAGCATGAGCTTGATCCAAAGGCGCTGGCGAAATTGGCCAATCAGTGTCGAAACAATTCGGAGCCCTGGTTCATTCTGACGCAGGAGATCCGCAACCAGTTCCAACGCAGTTGTAGTTTGTCCCTGCCGAATCGCTGCAAACAGTTTGAGGCTATTTTGATTGGAAGCCGTAACAATGGGCGCGATCGTATCGACATCGAGCGGTTGCTGAGTCGTTCCGGCTAAGAGTTGAATTTTTTCCAATTCACTGTGCAATTGCCGGGTCTGATTACCGACGGCTTCCACTAAATAATCCACCGCTGCACTGGTTAGCTTGAGATTCAGCTCTTGGGCAAGTTTACGGAGTTGTTGCACCAATTGATCGGTTTTCCAAGGAGGAATGGGCGAAAATTCTTGAATCTCAGCATATTTCTGTAAGAGCTTGGTAGATTTGAGACGACCATCGGGCTTACTTGCACTGGTCAGCAACAAGGTTGTGGTTGCAGGAATTGCTGGTAAAGTCCGCTCTAACTCTGCTAATAGGTCGTCTGCACACCGCTGAGCAATGGAAGTCTCCACAAGCCAGACGAAACGATTGCCCAAGCCAAAGGGAGGCGTCATGGCCTGATTGAGAGCCTGAACAATACCATCCGGTTGATCCGGGCCAATTTTGTCGAAGTTAAAACTTGCCCAATCCGGATCCAGGGTGTTTGCTTGTAGGGTTTTGACCGCACGATCGCGGGCAAAGGAATCTTCTCCCCAGAAGAAATAAACGGGCATAGCGTCCTATAACATCTTGCTTACTTGCAATATTCTTGCACTGCGTTTACTTAAACTACGTTTACTTAAACTACGGTAGAAGTGTTCTGTTCCAAAGGGGCATTCTAACGCCTGTCCTTGGATGAGATCTCACCTTGGATGAGATATTACGTTGATCCCTGACTTGATCCCCAATCAAAAATATGCTGTCAAAGAGCTTTTTTAGATTGGTGAAAATTCCCTAGGTGAAGCGTCACTGATCCCGTTAGATTAAGGATAAATCTTCATTTTGTAATTGAGGCGATCGCTCTTGGACGAGACCTATCAAATTTATCTCAACCGACTGATGCGGATGACGCTGCCGGAAACCTATCGCTCCCAGGTGCAAAATATTCAGCAGTCACCAAAATTTGAGCGAAGTCAACCAGGCGATTGGCAGCCCAGCCCATTTCCAGGGTATACCGTTATTACGCCCCCTGGCCCTGAAGACAGTGCTAATCCTTCTCTGTATGAGCGTCTCACTGACTATCAACATCAGTTAGTCAAAACGTTGGGGCCCGATGTGTTTATTCCCATTGCACCCGAGAGTTTTCATTTAACCATTGCAGACATTATCTGGGAAAGCGCCTATCGCCATGCCACCGAGGATCCGGAGTTTGACGGTAAGTTACGATCGGGAATTGCGCAAAGTTTTGAGCAAAGCACCCATCTAACCAGTGGCCAGCCGATTCCCTTTCGGGTGGCCGGACTCATTGTCATGACCCGTGCTATTGGTCTTGCCCTCGCAGCTACCGATGAAGTAGGGTACAACCAAATTTTGGAGTTGCGACGAGCAATCTATCAAAATCCCAACCTGATTGCGATCGGGATTGAGCAGCAGTACCACTTCACCCCCCACATTACGTTGGGGTATTTGGGAGATGTCTCCCAAATTGATCGGGAGACTATGGCCGAAACCTGCGATCAACTCAATCAACCTTGGTTAGAGGCTACGGACGCGACATTTTGGGTAAAGCAGGCCGAACTGCGCCACTTTCCCAATATGATGAACTATCACCGAGAAGCAGATTGGCCGGTGTTTCAGTTCTAAACGTTTATGCCCCTACCCATGCATCCCATCATGGCGCAGAGCTTTGCGGTGATTGATCAAGAAATTGGGGATCACCGCTTTTCTTCGTCAGAGTATGCCATCATGCGTCGTGTGATTCACAGCACGGCGGATTTTGAGTTTAAAGAATTGCTTCAGTTTAGCCCCGGTAGCATTGCAAAGGCGATCTCAGCCTTGCAGCAACGGGTTCCGATCGTAGTTGACGTGGGCATGGTGCGCCAAGGCATCGTCAACCTAGTACAGCAAACCTTTCAAAATCCTGTGATCGTAGCTGTAGAACAGGCCACAGAAGCGGAACCTGGTCGCACTCGGACAGAAACAGGATTACTGCAATGCCTAGCCCAGTATCCCCAAGCGATTTATGTAATCGGCAATGCTCCCACCGCGTTGTTGGCTCTCTGTCACTGGGCGGGAGAGCGATCCCTTTCTAGCCCCGCCTTCCCCGGCCCCGCACTAGTCATAGGTGCACCGGTGGGGTTCATTGCAGTCAAGGAGTCTAAACAGGCGCTGGCGGAGAGCAACCTACCGCAAATCCGCATTACAGACCGCAAAGGGGGATCTCCGGCAGCCGCTGCAATTCTCAATGCCCTTTTGGTTCTGGCTTGGGATGATTGGGAACAACAACCCTTGCGATCACACCCTGTAGCTGATTTAGCCACCAGACAATCACTAACCACCGGGAGAGACTGAAACAAATTGCACCATGGAATTTGAGTACGCTTCGTCCTTGGGGTTAGAAAGTTATCAATCTGTGAATGATGAATCGGTAAGCCATCAATCTATGATTCATGTCGTTGGAATCGGCCTGGATGGCATTCAGGGGCTGACTAATGAAGTTCGATCGCTGATCGATCGGGCTGAGCTACTGGTAGGCAGTAATCGGCATTTAAGCTATTTCCCAAATTTTGTGGGCGATCGCATTGTACTGGGCAGTTTTGCTCAAGCGTTTGAGCGAATTCAGCAAAAACAAATTGAGCAAAAACAAATTGAGCAAAAACAAATTGAGCAAAAACAAATTGAGCAAAGGCCAGAAGTTTGCCTTGCGCCCAGCATCGTGATCCTAACTTCGGGGGATCCGCTATTTTTTGGTTTAGGAAGATTGCTATTAGAAATATTTCCGCCGGAACAGATCACCTTCCATCCCCATCTCAGTTCCATCCAGCTTGCCTTTAGTCGAATCAAGTTACCGTGGCAGGACGCACGAGTCGTGAGTGCCCATGGTCGATCTCTGGACAAGCTGATTCCCGTTCTTCAGCAAGGGTCTGCAAAGGTCGCGGTGTTGACGGATAATCAAAATACACCCGCAGCGATCGCCCGTCTGGTGCTGTCTTTGCAGTTACCGACCCGCTATGGGCTGTGGATTTGCGAAAACTTAGGTGGCGAGATGGAGCAAGTCCGATCCTTTCAGGATTTAACCACTGTGCCAGATCTCGTCTCTCCCCTAAATGTCGTAATTTTGCAGCGCCAAGAGCCTGACTTTACTCCCATCGATCGATCATTACCGCTGTTCGGCCTGCAAGACTCTGACTTTTTGAGCTTTCCCGATCGACCGGGACTCATGACCAAGCGGGAAGTGCGTATCCAAGTGTTAGCAGAACTTGATTTACAACCGAGGCAGGTACTTTGGGACATTGGTGCCGGAACGGGATCCGTCGCGGTGGAAATGGCTCGTCTGGTGCCCGATGCCCAGGTGTACGCGATCGAAAAAACGGATGCTGGAATTGCACTGATTCAAAAAAATGCCCAACGGTTGGCAACTCCGAACGTGCAGACGATCTCGGGTGAGGCCCCTGATGTTCTTAAATCTCTTCCCGATCCCGATCGGATTTTTATTGGCGGGAGCGGCGGAAATTTAGAGATCTTGCTGGAAGTTGGCCTACAACGGCTGAATGCCCAGGGAGTCCTAGTACTGGCGATCGCAACCCTTGAGCACCAATTTCAGACACTTCAATATCTCAAGGAAAGGAATCGCCAAGAAAAATCGAGCTGGAGCTATCATTTACTCCAACTCAACTTCTCCCGTGCTACAGAAATTGCCCACCTGACCCGTTGGACTCCCTTAAATCCAGTCACACTCATAACGGTTCAACGTCAGTCGTAGGATCGAGCATCAGTTAGATCGATCCCATGTTGTCCTCAAACTTTCTAGAATGGAACCTCAACTAGAACAGAACTGCAAAGATCGGCAAGCTAAGTTGCTTCATCCTCATCTTCAAACGCTTCGTCTTTATCGACTTGAATCAAGTGAATGTGCTTATAGCCGAGTTTAATCAAAAATTGATCGCCAGGGTTAAGACCCATTTCTTGGGTATACACCGTGCCAATAATAATCTGACCATTTTTATGCACAGTCACACGGTAAGAGGCTTCTCGCCCTCGGTTATCCTTGCCACCAGCAGAATCTAAAGCTAGACCTTGCGCGGTCAAAAGCGCATCATAAAACTCGGTCAAATTAACCCGAGCTTTCTTATTCTTACTAACGGTATAGTAACCACAGCGCATCGCCTTTTCTCGGCGAGAACAATGGGCTAGATCTTTGACTTTTTGAAGTAAAGCCTTACCTGTAAGAGGAGCAGTTGCTGTCTCAGTCATTCGCTAGAAAGTATTCCTAATTGTTCTTACTTAGCCTAATAAAATATATCGCTAAAGTTTACCCCTTGAACACACTTCTTGAGAAGTAGTCTATAGATCATTTTCAAGGTTTTACTGCCCCAATTCCACCGTTCTATAGCAGTTGTAAAGTCTTTATAACTTTCTCCAAAAAATTCTGCAACTTTTAATCAATCCACTGAATCGATCGCGGCGACCAGATCGCGGCGACCAAAGTCAGTCATCAGAAAATATAGTCCTCTGACTGAACAACTCTGACTGAACAGCTTTGAGAAGGATATAATTCCCTACCCCATCGCCCCCCTTGCTCGTAAGTGCCTACCACAGAAGATTCAGGATTTCTAAACACAATAATTCAAATTCTTTGGAAAATCGATATTGGCGTGATTATTCATTCCATTTAGTCTCCCACTTGGCTTGGGGTAGAAATGTTAGAAGTTAAGGCTGAATTACATTGGAAATAAAGACACGTTCTCCATATTTTCTCCACAACTGATTACAGATAGGATGATTGAAGGCTTGATTACTTGTGATTACTTTTGATGACCTAGGGCTAGGCTGCGGCAAAGTGATACATTTTATATATTCTTGGTAGATAAATCATTGATTTAGTAGGAAATCTAGTAAAATTATCAAGGTTGATCCAGGCTATTGAGTAAAATTAGCCCTAATTTTTCTATTGCTAATGATTTTCTGAGTAGATTTTTTTCACCATTTACAACAACGCAGAAGTTCAATCAAGAATCAGGTGAATAATTCGAATGAGTGATTGAGATCGAAATCAGTAGGGGCTACCTACCTCAATTGAGGTCTGAAGTGAAGTCCTATAAATGGGAGCCCAATCGTTCCCTGGACATTAATTTACTAAAATTTAATGATGAGCGATCGCTAGGAAAACTAAAAAGCTCAGTATGATGGAAGACAAGGTCGGATCATCTTCCACGGGATCCAACTGGCCCTAAGGTATCTCTTCGGCAGCCATCCCTTTTACCTTGTAAATCTAATCACGGTTGAGCTAACCACTTTTTCGATAAGTCTTTTAGGTTGTTTTTTTAGGTTACATCTTTCTAGTTTGGTGTCCTCTTGGCTATGCAAGTTAACTTTCAAATTGTCCGGCAAGCCCCCAACGAAACGCCTCGCGTTCAAACCTACTCCATTGAAACGGAGTCGGGAACGACCATTCTAGACTGTTTAAACCGCATCAAATGGGAGCAGGATGGCACCTTGGCCTTTCGTCGTAACTGCCGCAATACCATCTGTGGGAGTTGTGCAATCCGCATTAACGGACGATCGGCGCTGGCCTGCAAAGAACATGTGGGTAGCGAAGTGGCTCGGTTTAGTGACAACTCGACGGACGACATTCCCACCATCACGATCGCGCCCTTAGGGAATATGCCCGTGATCCGCGATTTGGTCGTGGACATGAAAACCTTCTGGGACAATCTAGAGGCGGTGGAACCCTACGTCAGTACAGCAGCGCGGCAGGTACCCGAACGGGAATTCTTGCAATCTCCAGCGGAACGGGAAGAACTCAACCAAGTGGGTAACTGTATTCTCTGTGGAGCTTGCTATTCAGACTGTAACGCTCGAGAAGTCAATCCCAGCTTTGTTGGCCCCCACGCCCTGGCCAAAGCTTACCGGATGGTAGCCGATAGCCGGGATGACCAAACGGAGCAACGGTTGGCGCAGTATAACACGGGGGATGCTGGGGTTTGGGGCTGTACCCGCTGCCAGCAGTGTGACTCTGTCTGTCCAATGGAGGTGGCTCCCCTTCAGCAAATTAGCAAAATTAAGGGTGAAATTTTAGATCGCAACGATGACCAAGCCAGTCGATCGATCCGTCACCGCAAGCAACTGATTGAACTGGTGAAAGAAGGAGGCTGGATCGACGAACGCAAATTTGGCTTAAACGTCGTAGCCAACAAGTTTCGCGATATACCCGGCTTAGTCAGCTTGATGCCCTTGGGTTTGCGGATGCTGGCAAAGGGCAAATTACCCCTAGATTTTCATCCTTCGGAAGGCACCCAAGAGGTGCGATCGTTAATTGAATCTGTCCAAGCCTTTGAAGCAGAATCCCAAGATTAAGCACCACAGGTTAAAATTCTGCAATATTCCATCAAGGATCTCGAACCGATGACTGAAGAGCCGCAAGTAAAAGAAAATTCCCAGCCATCTGGAGAAACCACTAACGCCGAAACGCCTGGATTTGGCTGGACGCAGTATGCCGAGCAGATCAATGGTCGCTTTGCGATGATTGGGTTACTCGGACTAATTCTCTTGGAATTTTTTACCCGTCAGGATTTCTTTAGCTGGATTGGCTGGCGTTAAGTCGGGACTGGGCTGGGACTGGTTTCTTGTCCAGATTGGATTCAAGCGATCTCAATGACTGCTGTCTAATGGTTGCGTTATGGGGGAATGCCTTGCAAAATGGCGTCCCCTGAGTTTTTGATTTTTTGAGTTCTGACAAGTCTTTTATTGGTTGCTCCGTTTTCTATGGTGACTTCCTGGCAATGGCGATCGTATCCGTTGGCCGATCGTACAGGTTCTGATATCTTTTCAGCCCTATTTGTCACAGAGCCGGTGGCAACTCTGCTGGAGAGTCCCTATCCTGCGTCACCAGATTATCCTCAGTTGGGACGATATTCGATCTGCGCGGGAAAACCTCGCCAAGTAGCAGGCCAAGAGCAGCTTTGGACACCCCCTGTAGGGGAAATTTTGCCGTTTCTACGCCAGCGGTTAGCCGATGGCTCAGCTTTAAACCCCCCAGCTTTAAACATCCAAGAGGGGCAACCAACGACGCAAGGCCCCGCCTCGCCCGATCATCTACCCTTTATTGGCGGTTGGTTAGGATGGTTAGGCTATGACTTAGCCTGGGAAATTGAGCAGTTGCCCCATACCAAATCCGATCGACTTCCCTTTCCCGTAGCCTACTGGTATGAGCCGGATTGCTTTGCAGTACTGGATCACGAAGCCCAGATACTTTGGCTAGCAGTCACGGATGATCAGGATTTTGTGCGACTGGAGCAAGCATTAACAGACGCGATCGCACGTGGAAATCAGACAGATGATCGGAACCTATTCCAGAACTCTTCTCCAGCAGCACCTTTGAGATTGCAGACCGATCGTGTTGAATACGAAGCCGCGATCCTGAAAGCCAAAGCTTACATCCAAGCAGGTGATATTTTCCAAGCCAATTTATCCCTGCGGTTTGAAACAGAAACCCAAACCAGCAGTTGGGCCATTTATCAAGCACTACAAACCATTAATCCATCCCCCTTTGCCAGCTATTGGAGAACACCCTATGGCGATGTCATTAGTTGTTCTCCCGAACGCTTAGTCAAACAGATCGATCGCCGAGTAGAAACACGCCCGATCGCCGGAACTCGCCCCCGAGGCATGACGCCAGAAATCGATCGAGCATTAGCCGCAGAACTTCGATCGAATGCTAAAGAGCAGGCCGAGCACATCATGTTGGTTGATCTAGAGCGGAATGATTTAGGTCGGGTTTGCGAATGGGGGACTGTACAGGTTGATGAATTACTTGTGATTGAGCGATACAGTCATGTCATGCATTTGGTGAGTAACGTTATCGGAACCCTACGATCGAACGTGGATAGTGTCGATGTGATTCAAGCTCTCTTTCCCGGTGGCACGATTACCGGGTGTCCCAAGGTGCGTTGCATGGAAATTATTGAAGAACTAGAACCCGTGCGCCGTAGCTTATTTTATGGTTCCTGTGGGTATTTGGATGGGCGAGGAAATTTGGATTTAAATATTCTGATCCGCACATTACTTTATGCACCCCAAGATGCTTCTAAAAAAGACATATCTCAACAGTTAAAGGATAATGCACTACAGACCATAGAACCCCACGTTGCAACGGTTTGGGGGCAAGTGGGAGCAGGAATTGTAGCGGATAGTGATCCTGAGCGAGAGTGGTATGAGTCGTTACAGAAAGCGAAAGCTCAGTTAGCGGCACTAGATTTGCATTAATATCCGTTCGATAGGCGCGTGATGCCAACCGATCGTCTGCTCATCAATATCAACAAAAAACAGGTGGACGATCGCTGACCTCGATTCATCGCGATCCATCGCCCACCTGAAACTTATGTTTTATTGTTTTGCTAGAAATCTTACTGGAAACGCTGATTAAGCCTCGAAGTGGGGATAGACTTCCTGCTCAAACAACTCCCGCACAATTTCCGGTTGGTCTTGTAGCAACGGATCATAGTCCGATCGTACCGGGATGCTATAACTGGCTGTGCGAGGTGCAATCTCAGGAATCCAAGTCGTATGAATGGTTAATCCAAACAAGCTCTTACCTTCCGAATCGCCCAGCTTACACACAGGCCCTTGGGCTAGGTTTTTCGCATCAAACACCCATAGTTGACTGTTTAATTGCCCCTCAGCCCCATCAAAAATCACGCCACAGATCAAATAGCCATCCGTGGGATCTTGGCTGTTGGCATCACGAGGCACAAACTGCGGCGAGTTACCAAAGTAGCCTGCGGGGAATGCATACTTATCCACGATCGCCATGGACTGGGTATCTAAGCGACAGAGACTCGCGGGTTGCCCCTTACTGGCGTACTGCAACACCTCCTGCAACGGCAGTTGGCGATACTTGTATTTCTTGTAGAGGTTGGCAATGAACTCCGTCATTAATTCATCCCAACAACCCCAGGCGTTCCAGTAAATCGTTTGGTAACGTTCCGGTGCAGTCAGCGTGCCATTGTCCGCATAGAGCGCAGGGGCCCAAGTGCAGGTCGGATCGCTGACTCGTTTTTCCTCCGTGATTTTCCAATTTTTGGGATTAATCGTATACCGTCCCAAATAGTTTAAATCCGTGGTTGTAACGGTCATCCCAACTAAACGATCGATACGATCGTCCACGTGAGCCGGATTAGGCGGTGAGGGAACAAAATTATCATAGGCTTGGGGCCATTCCGAAGGATCCCAGGCATTATTATGGGCAACATGCAGCACAATGCCATTGGAATCATCATAGTCCACCCGGAAGTGGGCGATTTCCCGTTTAATCTTCACCTGATGGGCAACGACTTTATCCTTGCTGGGATCTAAATCCGATCTCCGTACAATATACACATTGGTATCGGGAAATTGCGCGTAATTCAACACTTCACGAATCACTCGCTCCGTTTGAGTATTCCCCGGCAAGGGATTGGGAATTAACTGCTCTGGCCCCAACTTAAAGGACGTATCCATCAACACAATGTGATCACGAGTCACGGCCACTTGGTGCATGCTTTGCTCAATTTGAACAGGCAACCCAGTCGGTAATACAACCTTCCACGCTTTCAGTTCGCCTTCACCATCCCACCGCATTAACCGAACAAAATCCTCCCCCCCAAAGCCAAAAACATGCAAGATTAAACTAACGAACTGCAACACCTGCATCATCAGCCAGAAGGCAATTTTGCCCAGAAATTCCAGGAAAGGATTACCTCGAGTGAGCGATCGAAAGATTTGGATGACCAGCGGAGAAACCATCGTCAACAGCGATTTACCCCAGTTGACCGTCCAGAGTTCCTGAGTATGGTCATCATAGGCATGGTGCGTTGCCGTCGTCACCAACCGAAATGGGCCGTATTTGAAGGGTAACTTTTGTTCGCGCCATTCTTGATTAGAACCCACCGGAGTCACAACTTTTAAGGAAACCGGATCAATTTCGTAGGGTCGTCCCGCATCCCAGGACGCTAACAATCGCCAATGGGAATCGCCCGCAAATTTGACCGGAATACAAGCGGTGTTAATTTCATCCCGGAAACCCAGCATGAAGGAAAAACGAGCCAATCCACTGCTGAAAAACTTCAGATCTGCATAGCGAGTTCCCGGACGGCTAGCCGCATCTGCATAGTAGCAAGGCGTTTTAAGGATGCGACTAGTGTAGCGGATCCCCTCAGGTCGGCAGTCAAAACGGCGCACCATCCCATCGCCATTAAACAAGGAGGTGCCGTCTGCCGAAGGGTATAAAGGCTTTCCGGCCTGTTCTTGCATATCCAGGCTCCCCGCAGGACCCATGAAAATTACATGGCCTGTGAGATCGGTCGGGAGCGTTCCCTCTAGAACTTGCAAGGGACGATCGGTGACTTCTGCGCGGCTGGTAATCATCCCAGCTTCAGGAAACCGAATTGTGCCTGAAGTCGTCTCTAATTTATCTGTTTCTAGCTGATCTAATTTAGAAATCTCATCTGTAGAGAGCACAAGATTGGAAGGCGTAGACACAGGATAACGAGTGGTCATCAGAGCCTCATTAAAATGAATAGGAAAATATGTGCGAAACCATTGCAGTTCCTGCATTGAGGAACTGGCTACAAAACTCGTGATGCACCCTATTTAGCAATCGCTGTGAAAAATCGCTGTGAAAATCTCGGGAAGATTTAGCTTCAGAGTTCCCCAGCAAGCTGTCGATCGCGCACTGTCTCAAAGCGCCGTTGCATACAGTCTTTGAGGTAATGCCGAACCACCAAATCCGACGGGTTTTGCATGAGACATTGAACAAACTCATGCATCGCTTTAGCCAGATCACCCGATTCATACAGCAAAATAGCCTGATTAAATTGGTCAGAAATGGCTAACTTTGCCTCTAAAAGAGGGTCGGGATCAGCGTCAAATACTTCATAGACTGTAATGACTTCCGATTTGCCTTTCACTCTAACGCGATCGACTTTACGAATGTGATATTGAGCCGGGTCGTTTAATTTTTGTAATGTTTGTTCTGTAATCAACAGGTTCACACCATAAGTCTTAGTCAGCCCTTCAATGCGAGAAGCTAAATTAACCGCATCACTAATCACTGTACTGTCCATGCGATTGTAACCACCAACGGTTCCTAGCATGAGCAAGCCCGTGTTAATGCCAACTCCAATTTGGATCGAAGATTTTCCGGATTGATTTCGAATTTTGTTGAAGCGATCGAGGGCTCGTAGCATCATAATCCCCGCCCGCACAGCATCATCCGCCGATCGGCCAAATAACGCCATAATGGCATCACCAATATATTTATCAATAAAGCCGTGGTGATCGATAATGACCGGCTCCATTTGACTGAGGTAGTCATTAATGAATTGAAAGTTCTCCTCTGGTGTCATTTGTTCCGAGAGGGCCGTAAACGATCTAATATCTGAAAATAGGACAGACATTTCCAACTGTTTTTGATCGCCCAACTGCACATCGACCACACTTTCTTTATTGAGAAACTGCAAAAATTGGCGGGGCACAAATCGAGAATAGGCATTATTCAGTTCGGTCAAATTAGTGTATAGGCGCGCATTTTCGATCGCAATGGCAGCTTGGGAGGATAACACATTCAGTAGGGCTAACCGATCGGGGGTAAAGGCTCCAACAGTCAGATTATTTTCCAGATAAACATAACCACTCACGCGCCCTTGGTTGACCAGTGGAGCACAGAGCACCGATTTGGGATGCTGGTGTTGGATGTAGGGATCTTGTTGAAAGCGTCGATCGTCGCTGGCATCGGAGAGCACCATACTTTCACCAGTCCGAGCCACATAATTAACGATCGCGGTTGAGAGACTCACCGATTGCTCTACCGGAATGCCTCGCAGAACTGTAATTTGCTCATGATTAAGGGAACCCTCTGCTTCTATATAGAGTTTCCCTTTTGACTCTAAAATCAAATAGCCAATTTGGGCTCCCATGTTTTCAATCAGAATTTGCATGAGCTTAGACAACAGTTTGTCTAAAACAATTTCCTCCGTCATGACCTGTGCTGCTTTCACAACGGTATCTAAATCCAGAAAATTGCCCCGATCGGTGGTGGATAAAGTCCCCTGGGACAGCGTCATAGTATTGCTAATTGTATTAATCGTGGTTGTTCTAACTTGGGTCACTATTCCAGCAGGTTCCAAACAGTCTTTATAGGTCGCTCTTAGCCATTCAACTTTGGCGATCGCGCCCCAAGATTGGTAGTCAGCGCAAGCTTTCTCTAAGTAAACCTGAGCCGGGATGGGTTGATTCAGGTGTAGGTAAAACCGTCCAGCCAGTTCATTAGCCAGCGCGGCTTCCTGACAATAGCCATGGTCATAGGCAAGGGCGATCGCCTGTTCATAGTGGTGCATGGCTTGAATGGGATTTCCCAGCACGCGCTGCCGTTCCGCTTCTACCAAATGGAATTTATGGAGACAACTGTTCGGATTATGTCTAGCCCATTCCTTTAACTTTTTCTGATTAGCATTCACTACTTTTAATAACTGCTTTTGCTGCTTTTTAGAAGATTGGGGATAGCAAAATAAATACGTTAAGGATTCGTAGAAATTCAGAATTGAAATAACAGGAGAAGAAACAGCTGAATCTGCAAATTTCTTTGTTAAACGAATCGATTCGATCGCCGTATCCCATTGTCTAAAATGAAATGCCAGCATTGCCTGATAGAAATAGGCTTGGAAAATGATCGTGCGATCGTTAGCCGCTTCATGCAAGGGTTGCATATCTAGTAAGTTGTAGAACTCCCCCTGTAATAAATGTGGGTGTTCCGAAGGCTGTAAGAAATTTTGCACCACTTGCAACGTTGCACGAATCCAGCGCCCTGTAGCCACTTGATTCAGTTGATCGATCGTCTCCGTGCTAGTCTTCAGTTCTTGCATCAAATCAATCAAGGTATCCCGACCCGACAAAAACTTGAGATTGCATCGGCTAAACAGGAAATAAGCTGCATACTCCAGATTCCCAACCGCTAGGGCATTTTGGTATCCTTCTGTGAATTCAGGCATGAGGGAATATAAGGGATCTTGCCAGTGGCGAATTAGGAAATTGAACACAAATTGCGTCATCACATAGGAGCTGCTTAGCTGACGCTTCTTGGCCAAATCCATCCCTAATTTGCCAAACTTATACCCCTCTGGGATTTTGCCTAGAATGCCACACAGAACCAAGCCATAGGTGGCATAGTTCCCACTGGAATTGGTATGGGTTCCATGGTTCAAAGCAATTTGAATAGCTTTGAACATCTGAATGGATGTAAATTCGGGGTAAGCAAAATAGGATGCTGCCCCGACTCGTCCCATTAGACTCAACATCATATCCATTTTTGGATCTTGCATCTCCGGCAGTTCTAGCAGCATTTGTGGCGTTTTCCGCGCTAGTTTGGCTTGAGTTATCAACATTTGCCAAATGACATGGCCCTGATTCGGCTTTTTCGGCAACCGTAACCCCATTTGACGTAACACCCGATGGGCCATTTGGATGGCCTGAAGGGGCTGGTTTTGCATGATGGCAGCTTGGATGCAAATCGTTTGGATTTCTGCCTGTTTCCACACGTCTTGCTCTTGGCTCAATGCGATCGCGGCCAATTGATTCATACGATCGAATTGCGAACAAATACAGCAAGCTTCTGCTGTTTCACGATGAACCTGCCAAGCCAAATCAAATTGATCTTGCCAATCCTGATCACAACATAATTCCAATGCTGTTTCAAAATATTGGAGTGCTGGCTCGTAGGCTGCTGAATTTTTAGCTTTAATGCCAGCTTCTACATTGAGTTGAATCAATTGTTGGCGTTGGGATTCACTGGTCAACAACGATCGACCCAAATTCAAATGATTCAGCAATTCAAATAACTTTTGTTCCTGTTGTTCTTGGGTTGTTTGCACCAATAACAACTGTCCAATTTGCCAATGTATCCGTTGCTTATCCGGTTCTGGAATTAATCCATAGGCCGCTTGCTGAATACGATCGTGAACAAACCGATAACGCAATTGCCCCTCAAAAACGCTAGTCAGAGATTCATCCTCTAGGGTTTCAGGGTGAACGGGTCGGTCGATCGCGTAGAGCAATTCCACAGAAATGGCATCCCATAGATCCTGTAAAGTCTGCTTGCAGGATTGGTGCATGACGATCGCCAAGCTGTTCAGATCAAATTGCGCCCCAATGCAAGCAGCCATCTGCAACGCTTTTTGAGTCCTGGATGGCAGTTGCTGAATCCGTTGTGTCATCAGCTCTACCACATTGTCCGTGATGCCACAATTTTGAATCTGGGTACAATCCCACTCCCACTTCCCTTGACGAGTATCAAAATCAATCAGTTTTTGGGTATACAACGTCTTGAGAAATTCATTTAAGAAGAAAGGGTTGCCTTCTGTCTTTTGTAAGACGAGTTGAGCTAAGTCTTGGACAGCTTCGATCGAAGTTTTAACCGTATCAGCAATCAACTGCTGAACATCTTCTAGACAGAGCGGCTTCAGAACAATTCGGGAGATCTGGCCTTGCGCTTTCTGGATTTCCTCGATCGCTAACTGCAACGGATGATTAGCATTTACTTCATTGCTACGATAGGCTCCAATTAGCAGCAAATTCTGCTGATCGTCGCCCACCATCAACCGTTGAATCAACTTCAACGAGGCACTATCAGCCCACTGCAAATCATCTAAAAATAAAACTAAAGGATGTTCTACTTGGGCAAAGACCTGAATGAAATTCTGAAACACTAAATTAAAACGGTTTTGTGCTTCAGCAGGTTCCAAATCGACCAAGGGTGGCTGGGAGCCAACGATCAGCTCAACTTCTGGAATCACATCCACAATCACTTGGCCATTTTGGCCTAAAGCCGTTTGTAACCGCGATCGCCAAGCTTGTAATTCTGCTTCTGTTTCGCTGAGTAGTTCCTGAATCAAACTGGACAAAGCAGTCATAAATCCCCTGTAGGGGATGTTGCGCTGTACTTGGTCAAATTTCCCCGAAATTAAATATCCCCGCCGCTGAGTTAGGGGTTTATAGACTTCCTGCACTAGGGCCGATTTGCCGATGCCAGAAAAACCTGTGACTAAAACCAGTTCACTAACGCCTGTTTGACCAGCTACGCGAGTCTCCACTGGAGATGCGACACGATCGAAAGCTGCCAGTAATTGCTGAATATCGCCATCCCGACCGTAGAGCTTTTGGGGAATTTGAAACTGGCTCGAAACATCCTGCTGTCCCAGTGAAAAAGCAACGATCGTCCGATTTTTTTGCCATTGCTGCCAACAGGTTTCCAAATCCGCTTGGATCCCCCAAGCACTTTGATAGCGATCCTCAGCAGTTTTAGCCATCAACTTGCCCACGATCGCTGATAGCATAGGCGGAACGGCCACATTCAGCTCATGCACAGGCAGAGGCAATCGGGCTAGATGGCAATGAACCAGTTCTAAGGCATCTTTAGCCTCAAAGGGAAACTGCCGAGTCAGCAAGCGATAGAACGTCGCCCCCAAGGAATAAAAATCGGTGCGATAGTCTACCTGGCGATTCATCCGCCCAGTCTGTTCTGGGGAGAGGTAGGCCAGGGTGCCCTCCAGTCCGTTGGGATTTTTAATCGCTGGATTTTCCCGAGTCAGCAGCGTTGCAATCCCGAAGTCAATGAGCTTAACAACTTGGGTTTGAGGATGAATCAGGATATTGGAAGGGTTAATGTCCTTGTGGATGACTTGAGCCGCATGGACTTCTCCCAGAATTTGGGCAATGGCGATCGCGATCGGGAAAAACTGCTCCAAACTCAGCGGTTGCTGAACCAGAAAGTCTTCGAGGGACTGTCCACCAAAATCTTCACAAACAATGACGGGAACTTGTTGGTGGAGACTCCAGTCATACACTTGAATCACCCCTTCGATCGGGGTAAGGAATTGCAGTAGATCGTATTCCTGGCGATAGCGCGATTGTTCAAACGGATCGCGAGACTTGAGCTGTAAGGCTTTGAGAATGACTGGATAGCCATCCGCTAATCGGCACCCCCGAAATACGGTGGAGTTCGCTCCCACATAAAGTGGATCAAGGACTTGATAACCAGGAAGCTGGAGCATAAAGATCTCTGGGGCATTGCACCTACAAAAACAAATCTGCTAAATCCGTAGAACCACCCATTTCAGAGTGCCCTTGGAAGCAGTTCAACTACCAAGCCTTCGTTCAAACATTCTGACCAGAGGAGCTCTCTGACCAGATTTGAGAGTATAGAGCTACAAAGCTTTACGAATGGAAAAGCTTGCCTATCCAAAGACTTATTTCCTTAGATCTAATCTGGAAGAAATTCTCCGGAAAATTACCACCTTGGTGGTGGCCAATCTTAGATTAAAAGAAGAAATTCCTGGAGCAGATAGACCAAGGAGAAAACCATGGGTCGGCAATGGGTAGAACTCGCAACCATGACAGTTCTTTTGGTCTCTACGCCGATCGTTCTGTCCTTTCCGGGTACAGCACTGGCTCAAATTCAAACCACTCCTCGTACCAATCCTCAAACCTCCCATCCAGACCTGCAAGCGGCGGCCAACGCCTTCCAAGCAGGCAATCTTGATCTCGCTCTGCACCACTACCAAAGAGCCCTGAAGGACTTTCGTCAACAAAAGGATACGCCAAGTATTGCGCAAACACTTTGGAATATCGGTCAAGTTTATCACCAGCAGGAAAAATATCAAGCTGCGATCACAGTTCTACAAGAAGCTCGACAGTTATTGCCTAAGGGCACAAATTCGTTGCAAGGAATCACCGCAAGTTTACGGATTGCCTACAGTGGCTTCGGGAGTCAATTGCAACAACAGCGACAGTTCGATCGCGCCACCACGGCCTACCAAACCGCATTAGAATTAGCACAATCTATATCGGATCCAGATGGGCAGGGACTCTCTCTGTTAGCCTTGGCCAATCTCTGGCGGGAGCAACAGCAGTTCCGCCAAGCCATTCCCCTCCTAAAACAGGCGTTAACGGTATTGCCAGACAAGAGCGACCTGCGATCGATTGTGCTGATCACGGTAGGGAGAACCTACGATGATTTATCAGAAACAGCCCTCGCGATCGACACCTATCAACAAGCTCTGACATTGGCACAACAGATGGGCGATCGCCAACAAATTGCCGCCATTCTCAATAACCTAGGAACACTACAAAATCGCCAAGGCAACCATACCCAAGCGATCGCGCGCTATCTTCAAGGCTTACAAACCGCCCAAGAAATGCAAACGCGCTACGGGGAAGCCATCACATCTAGGAACTTAGCGCGGAGTTGCGAAGCGGCCAAAGTCGGCGAAAACTCTTCGCTTTATCGGTTTATGCGCCAGTTCTGTGGAGTGCAACAATTGCCGGAAACCGTTTTACTAGAAAGTTTTAACAAACTACGTCTGCAGCTAGTCAACCAAGGCAAAGTTCTGGAAAGTCGATCGTTAAATAATCTAGGCAATAGCCATGTCCGCTTGGGTGATTACCAAACTGCCCGAGGACTGTTCGAACGCAGCCTACTGATCGATCGGGACTTGGGTGACAAAAGTAATGAAGGCACCAGTCTCAATAACCTGGCTAATCTCTACACCAATTTAGGACAGTACCAGCAAGCATTGACCCTGTACCAACAAAGTTTGCAACTCCACCAAACCCTCAACAACCGCAGCCAGATTGCCATCACGCTCAATAACATCGGCCAAGTCTACGATCGTCAGGGGGATTATGACAAAGCGCTGGCAGTCTATCAGCAAGCCCGATATTTGTCCCAAACCCTTAACGATTTAGATAATGAAGCGACGGTTTTGAACAACATCGGCTCAACCCAGCAAACCCTAGGCGATTATCCCAACGCCCGTCAGCAGTATGACCATGCTCTAATGTTGTACGAGGTCAGCGGTAACCGTCCAGGGAAAGCCGTCACCTTAGCCAATTTGGCGGTTTTCTACGCCACGTTAGGCGATTATGCCAAAGCGCTGGATTTTCACCAAAGGGCTTTACTAATTGCCCAGGAAATCGGCGAGAAAAACCTGCAAGCGATCAACTTAGACAACATTGGCCGACTTTACGATGACCAAGCCCAATACGCCAAGGGGTTAACCTATCATCAGCGGGCCTTTGACATTCATCGATCGATCGGTAACCGTCCAGCGGAGTTAGGCACCTTGGTTAGTTTTGGGTTGGCCTATCGCACCCTAGGCCGCTATGCCAAAGCCCAGGAATTTTACGATCGTGCCTTACAAATGGCCCGCGAAATGGGGAGTCCCATCCATGAGGCAGTGGCTCTGAGCGGATTAGGCAGTTTATATTTAGAAGCAGGACAACTCTCCCAAGCAGAAAAAACCCTTCAGCAAGCATTGGCGCTCCATCGCAAATTGGGCAGCCGACGCACGGAAATTGGGACCCTGAAGCAGCTAGGCCGGGTCTATGCCCAGCAAAATCGTCCCCCTGAAGCCTTACAGACATTGCAAGCAGGGCTGATTTTGGCTAAACAACTCAAGTTGCAGCCCGAGGAAACGGAACTCTTGACAGAATTAGGCAAAGTTTCCCTCGATCGTCGGGATTTTAATCCAGCAGAACAGTATCTCAAATCTGCGATCGCCCTTGCCCAAAAACTCGGTAACAACGGTACTGCGGGTAAAGCACTGACTTTACTGGGCGCTGTGCAGATCCAGAAGCAGCAGTCTGCCACTGCCATTCCCCTCCTTACCCAAGCGGCTCAGCTTTGGGAATCTCAACGTCCCGGCCTGATTGATTTCGATCGTGTCTCGCTGTTTGAAACCCAAAAGTTAACCTATGAGTTACTGCAACAAGCACTGATTCTGCAACAGAAGCCCGAAGCAGCCTTAGAAGTGGCAGAACGGGGACGGGCAAGGGCGTTTGTGGAATTGCTGGCCTCTCGGTTAGGGCCGCAAAACCAACAAATTTTAGGCTCCGTGCCTAAGCTTCAGGATATGCGTCAACTAGCTCAGATCCACAAAGCCACGTTAGTACAATATTCCGTCATTGCAAATCAGGAAGTATATATCTGGGTCATCAAGCCCGATGGGACTGTGCGGTTCTATCGCAATTCCGCGACAGAACCGATCGTCACCCTCATTCAAGACAGCCGCGATGAACTGGGCATCAGAGGTCGCGCGAAGATCACCATTACCCAGCAGCCAAATCCCAGTACCCGTAGCTTGGTCAATAATCTGCGCCACCTCCACAATCTGTTAATTGCTCCCATCAGCCAAGACTTACCCAGTAACCCGGAGGATCTAGTCATCTTTGTTCCCCAAGGAGCTTTATTTTTAGTCCCCTTTGCTGCCTTGGAAGATGGACAGGGCGACCCCTTAATCACCCGCCATACGATCGCGACAGTCCCTTCCTTACAAGCGATCGGCCTGACTACACCGAATTCCCGATCGACCAATCTCACAGCACCACTGATTGTGGGTAACCCTAAAATGCCTACCTACAATAACGAGCCTCTAGCGTCGTTGCCCGGTGCTGAGCAGGAAGCGACCCAAATTGCCCAAGTGCTGCAAGGATCAGCGTTGATTGGCAATCAAGCGACTAAAAACACCGTCGTTCAACGGATGCAAACCGCTAGCATCATTCATCTGGCAACCCATGGTTTACTCGATACTCTGCGGGGTGAAGTTCCTGGAGCGATCGCGCTCACACCCTCCGCAGGCAATGACGGATTTTTAACCGCAGGGGAAATCCTGGATTTAAAACTTAAAGCCGATTTAGCTGTTTTGAGCGCCTGCAGCACTGGACGGGGAGACATCACCGGGGATGGCGTGATTGGACTTTCGCGATCGTTATTTATTGCAGGTGTACCCAGTGTGGTGGTGTCATTGTGGAATGTAAAGGATGAAAGTACAGCCTTCCTGATGACAGAGTTTTATAGACGTCTTAAGGTAGACCCATCCCAAAAAGCCCAAGCACTGCGCCAAGCTATGCTAGCAACACGGGAGAAATATTCTCATCCAAGTGATTGGGCTGCATTTAACCTGATAGGCAACGCCAACTGATTCCACAAAGACAAAAAAATTCAAAAAAAGACAAAAAAAAATCGAAGCGGGCCAATCTAGAAAGACAAGCTCGCTTTGAATTGAATTATATTCCTAGAAATACCCCCAGGGGAATTCGAATCCCCGTCGCCTCCGTGAAAGGGAGGTGTCCTAGGCCTCTAGACGATGGGGGCCTAAGTTAGCGCTCTTGCGCTTTCGCGTTATCAACCATAACTCAAAATCTGGAGAGATGCAAGCCCTCAAGACATTTTTTTAGTTCCCACCAACTATCCAAATTCCACCAACTATCCAAATTCCACTAACCGTCTCAGTCCCACCAGTTCTGAATACGGCTCCAACATGCAGCAAATTCGGTGAAACGACACCAGCACCAGCCTGAGAATCAACAAAGAAGCGAAGCCTAATAAGACTTCGCTTCCCACTATATATTTTAATACCCCCAGGGGAATTCGAATCCCCGTCGCCTCCGTGAAAGGGAGGTGTCCTAGGCCTCTAGACGATGGGGGCCTGAACCAGCGCATTGCGCTCACTGTTATTAATCTAAAAGAAAGTTTTTGGTTTGTCAAGACTCGCTTGCTGGAAATTTTCATGGGAAGATCAGAACGGTTAAGTCCTCTTCTTATCACTCGAATTAGTGAATCATGACAGCCCAGGAACTGTCCTGTCCCTTGATCATTGGTCTAATCATAGCGATTAGCCTAGAGGCTAAACCGTGCCTTTGCAGTACTTTGCCTCAGCTGAAATCTGCCCTACAGCCTTCCTCGGGTTGTAGGATCATGGCCTGACTTTGCCCAGGGACATCAACGAGATGGTTGTTTTTCAATCTGGTCACCTTTTCCATAGAAGTTCGTCAATTGAAACTGCATCAGAAGATAGCCAACCTAGAAGAATTGACGAGCCTATTCCACTTCATTCTGATGACGATTGGTCAGCTCTTGTCCGTCAAGGGATTCCAGCGATCGCACCTCGATTCGCTCGTCGATTCTTAATGCCTCGAAATCGGTTTTCTCAGATCTCTCTGCATCCACCCCGTACTGCACGTAATGCCACTGTGAGCTCTCGTTTATCCCCTTGGCTAGTCCCGATCGTTTATCCGCTTGGGCATCGCATCGTTTTACCAGCTTACTTTAGTCACATTGAAGTTTTAGGTCGCGAGCATCTACCAGCATCTGGGCCTGTTATTCTAGCTCCCACCCATCGTTCTCGCTGGGATGCTATTTTAGTGCCCTTTGCAGCAGGTAAACACGTTACCGGCAGGCATCTTCGATTCATGGTAACTGCTGATGAAGTGGCTGGAGTACAAGGATGGTTTATTAAGCGGCTGGGTGGATTTCCGATCGATACAAAGCGACCGGGGATTGCTAGCCTACGCCATGGGATTGAACTTTTAGAATCGGGAGAAATGCTCGTAATTTTCCCAGAGGGCAACATTTTTCGGGAACCCCATATTCATCCCCTTAAGCCCGGTCTCGCACGTCTAGCACTGCAAGCGGAAACCCTGAAGCCTGAGAGCAATATCCACATTGTGCCGATTCATTTGCAGTATAGCGATCCCCAAGTGCCTTGTCGGACGGCAGTGCGCATTGAAATTGGACAGCCGTTATCTGTGAAGTCGTACATAACAGGCCACACAAAACAAGATGCCCGATCTCTGACGGCTGACCTAACGCAATCTCTTCAAAAATTGAACGATCGAGCCTTAGGGTCTACAGCCGAAGCATCCTATACAGCCCCTCAACATTTTTAGCTTCTAGACAGGAAGCCCGATGCCCTACCCGATAGGGTAAGCGTTGGGAGGGGAAACGAGCAAACTCTTAGGCTGCAAACGAGTATGGTGCAATTGACGCACCCGCCCAAGTAGGCGTAGTGTTTCAGGGCTTCCCGCCTTGCGGCTCAAGTCGAATGCCTCTGAACCTGCCACAAGACAGGGCATGTAGGATGAAGGGTTGGGACAGGGCGTAAAAGTTATCTCTTCCCAAACTTTTGGGTTGTACAACTCGCTTCAAATCCTTCTGTGGTGAGGCATCACGAGGAAGTCAAACTAATCTCGTGGAGGTGTCGGATTGCCAAGCCAATAAAACGAGGAACCAAGGATTCGGAATCCCGCACTCTATTGCTTGGCAATGACCATCGGTTAGGCGAGAGACCGGGAGATGTCACGCAATTTGCTTGCTTGTTGGAATGGCCCAAACGGTGCCGGAAAAATTCGCGTCATGCATGCGTATGCAAATACATTAAACACGATCGAACCCTCTTGAACGTTCGATCGTGCTTCTAAATATCTAATTTCAATCTCAACTGAATCTATTGATTCGACCTACTTGATTCAGTAATCTCCATTGAGGATTGTTAGATGAGGCTTGTCAGAATTACAAAGACATTCGCTTCTAACAAGCCCCTCAGCGATCGCTATCGACCAATGCCGACATACCGGAATCCAAAGCTTTCCAAAAGCGCTTGATCCAAGAAGTTACGGCCATCAATAATGATGGGAGAAGTCATGCACTTGGCCATTTTGCTATATTCCAAGTGTTGGAAGTCTCGCCATTCCGTTACCAGAACCAGCGCATCACAACCATCCGCCAAACGCTCTGGATCAGTTTCCACCACGACATCCGAGAGACCATGGCGCATCCCCGTTTGGGAAATAATCGGATCATAGGCTTTGACTTTCGCCCCAAGACGAGTCAAATTCTCAATCAACACCAAGGCGGGGGCATCTCGCAGGTCATCGGTATCGGGCTTGAAGGTCAATCCCAGTAGCCCAACGGTTTTCCCTTTGAGAATTTTCAACACCTGTTGCAGCTTCTCAATCACAACCATTTTCTGGCGTTCATTGACACTTACAGCAGCTTTAAGCAACTGGGTTTCATAGCCATAATCATCGGCAGTGTGGATGAGTGCTGAAACATCCTTCGGAAAACAGGAGCCACCCCAGCCCAAACCAGCATTTAAGAACTTACTACCGATACGGGAGTCTAACCCAATCCCCTTAGCAACTTGCGTCACATCTGCACCAACCCGATCGCAAACGTTGGCCACTTCATTGATAAAACTAATTTTGGTGGCTAGGAAAGCGTTGGCGGCATACTTAATCATTTCCGCAGAACTCAGATCTGTCACCACAACGGGCACCGGAGACAAATCTTTCTCTTCAGCAAACTCCCGGTTGATAATGGGGAGATAGAGTTGCTGCATGAGGCCAATACCTTTCTCACTATTGCCCCCCAACACAATCCGATCGGGATTGAAGGTGTCATAAACCGCAGACCCTTCCCGCAAAAATTCCGGATTGCTAACGACATCAAATTCCGGTTCACTCAGGCTGGGCCGACTATCTGCTACCCCAACACCTGCTAAAACGGGTTCTACTGCCTGTTGTTCCGCCACGCCATCTAAAACCAGCATCCGAACCCAATCTCCAGAGCCGATCGGAACCGTTGATTTGTTCACAATCACTTTGTAGCCGCTTTCCCGCTTCAGATTGGCCCCAATCCCGCGAGCAACCGCTTCAACATAGCGAGTGTCACTTTCCCCAGTGGGTAAGGCAGGGGTTCCCACCGCAATGAAGAGAACTTGTCCGTGATCAACCCCCGCTGCCAAATCTGTAGTAAACTCCAACCGACCCGATTGAATAGAAGCTTGCATAATCTCCGACAATCCCGGTTCAAAGATGGGAGATTGTCCAGACTTCATCAGGTTCACTTTGGCTTCATTATTGTCCACACAGATGACATGATGCCCTACGTGAGCAAGACAAGCACCTGTAACCAAGCCCACGTATCCTGTACCAATCACACAAACACGCATAGAAAGTCCTCAAAGGGAAAGTTACAACAACAACAAATCACGAAGGCGTTACTGAATCCGTTTGTTTATCTCAGCTGAGTAACCCTTCGCTAATACCCTTTCGTTAATAGCGTGCCCCCAAAATCCTGAAACTAGCGAGAGCCTTTTTCATCGCCTTTGGGGGCCAGTTTGGCTAGCGACTCAGCAAAGCAGCAGCAGCCACCCGATCGCCCAACCGTTGCCGAAAATCTTCGATCGTGTAGTGTAAGCCTTCCTTCAAAGGCACCTTTGGTTCCCAGTCAAGATAGGTCTTAGCACGGGTAATGTCCGGTTGACGGCGGCGGGGATCATCCTGAGGCAGGGGTTCAAACTTTAAGGGTGCATCAGGATTGATCATGTCCTGGATCGTTTTTGCCAATTCTAGAATCGTGTATTCCCCTGGATTTCCCAAGTTGACCGGGCCAACGTAATCACTATTCATGAGGCGAATGAAGCCTTCAACCAAGTCCGAGACATAGCAAAAACTGCGGGTTTGCGAGCCATCGCCGTACACCGTCAAGGGAATGCCTTGAAGGGCTTGGACAATCAAGTTACTCACGACCCGACCGTCGTTTTCCAACATGCGGGGACCATAGGTATTGAAAATTCTCACCACTCGAATATCGACATCATTCTGGCGATGGTAATCAAAAGCCAAGGTTTCTGCAACCCGTTTCCCTTCGTCGTAACAACTGCGAATGCCGATCGTATTGACGTTACCGCGATACTCTTCCGGTTGGGGATGCACTTCCGGATCGCCATAAATTTCGGACGTGGATGCCAAGAAAAAGCGAGCTTTCACCCGTTTTGCTAGTCCCAACATGTTGAGTGTTCCCATCACATTGGTTTTAATGGTTTTGACAGGATTGTACTGGTAGTGAACGGGCGATGCTGGACAGGCCAAGTGGTAAATTTGATCCACTTCTAAGCGGATCGGTTCCGTTACATCATGGCGAATCATCTCAAAATTAGGATTTCCGAGCCACTGGCCCACATTGTGCTTATTGCCTGTATAAAAGTTATCGAGACAGATCACTTCATGACCAGCAGTCATCAACCGATCGATCAAGTGGGAGCCAAGGAAGCCTGCGCCGCCTGTCACTAAAATTCGCATAGTTGTACGTTGTAAGGGTTGTGAGTACAGATTCTGGTCATCCCATCCTTAATCCGGTCAACTCGCCAGAAAACGCGAGCCTCGGAAAGTCCATGATGGAATGGATATCAAGGCAAGTTTTGGCCTCAGGGGTTTCTGAGGCCGAACTCTCACAGCAATATCTCAAATCAATCCCGATGACACAGGCAACCTAGCATAAGGTGTCACCTGTGTCCGCCCTTCAAGAATAATTTATGAAAGCTTGATGAAGTCAACAGTGAAATCGACTAGCCCTTATTTTCTTGACCAATCTTCAGAACTGCCATAAAGGCTTCTTGGGGCACATCAACCGTCCCGATCGCCTTCATCCGTTTTTTACCTTTAGCTTGCTTTTGCAGTAATTTCTTCTTCCGGGAGATATCCCCTCCGTAGCATTTAGCCAAAACGTCTTTGCGCAGGGCCGGAATATGTTCGCTAGCGATGACCTTACTGCCGATCGCCGCTTGGATGGGAATTTTGAACTGGTGCCGGGGAATCAATTCTTTTAATTTCTCTGTCAAAGCACGGCCCACACCATAGGCTTTGTCTCGATGCACGATCGTTGCTAATGGATCCACTGGATCGCCATTGATGAGAATGTCCAACCGTACCAGATTATTTTCTCGGTAGCCAATAAGTTGGTACTCCATACTGGCATAGCCCCGCGATCGGGACTTCATCTGGTCAAAAAAGTCCGTAACCACTTCCGCCAGGGGCAGTTCATAAATTAACGTGGTACGCCCCGGTGTCAGGTATTTCATGTCTTTGAAAATGCCTCGCCGAGTTTGGCAAAGTTCCATTAAGGTGCCAACGTAGGTTTCTGGGGTGATGATATCGACCTGAACGTAGGGTTCTTCAATTTTTTCGCGGTACTGGGGATCGGGTAAATGGCTGGGGTTGTCTATCAGTAATACTTCGCTTTTGATGGTGGTAACCCGATAGACCACCGAAGGTGCAGTGGTGATCAGGTCGAGGTTATACTCCCGCTCCAGCCGTTCTTGAACAATTTCCATGTGCAGCAGCCCGAGGAAGCCACAACGGAAACCAAAACCCATAGCGCTGGACGTTTCCGGTTCAAAGCTGAGGGCCGCATCATTGAGTCGTAACTTATCCAACGCTTCCCGCAGATCGGGAAACTGGTCGGCATCCGTGGGAAAGAGACCACAGAAGACCATGGGTTTAGCTTCGACGTAGCCTGGGAGCGGTGCGGGAGCTGCTTTACCCGCGATCGTAATCGTATCGCCGACGCGGGCATCACCCACCGCTTTAATCGAAGCTGCGAGGTATCCCACTTCTCCGGCATGGAGACTATCGACCCGGACTTGCGTGGGAGCGAGCACACCCAATTCGTCAATCACATATTCCTTCCCGGAGGCCATGAAGCGCACTTTATCGCCAACATTGACCACGCCATCCATGACGCGGAAGTAGACGACTACACCGCGATAGGCATCGTAGTAGCTATCGAAAACAAGGGCCCGCAGCGGTTGGTCGATCGTGTCTTGGGGCGGGGGAACTTTACGAACGATCGTTTCCAAGATTTCGGGTACACCAATTCCTTCTTTGGCGGAGGCCAAAATTGCATCGCTGCAATCCAAACCAACCACTTCTTCCACTTCCTCGCGAACGCGATCGGGCTCAGCCCCCGGCAAGTCGATTTTATTGAGAACCGGGATGATTTCCAGATTATGTTCCAAGGCCAGATAGACATTGGCCAGGGTTTGCGCTTCCACACCTTGGGACGCATCGACGACGAGTAATGCCCCTTCGCAGGCTGCCAACGATCGGGACACTTCGTAGGAAAAGTCAACGTGTCCCGGCGTGTCAATGAGGTTGAGGATATAGTCCTGACCATCCTGGGCTCGATATTTCATCCGAGCAGCTTGCAGTTTGATGGTGATGCCACGTTCCCGCTCTAAGTCCATGTTGTCCAAGAACTGCTCCTTCATCTCCCGCGCTTCCACGGTGCCAGTGTCTTGCAGGAGCCGATCGGCCAAGGTGGATTTGCCGTGATCAATGTGAGCGATGATAGAGAAGTTACGAATTCGGTTGACGGGTACGTCGGTCATAGGACTTTTAATACATCCAAAGTGAAAGCGAAACAAGTGAAAGCGAAACAAGGATTAGAAAAACATTTGCCACGAGGGCACAACCCATTAGAGCAGATTGCTTAAAATATTTTAACTAATGAAGGGTTCGGGGAACGATAAGTCCCCCGCGCTCCCCGTACTCAAGTAAGCATTGGGATAAATGGACTCCCTGCGCTGATTGAGGGAGGCAATGCCCTGAGAATCAGATTAGAGATGAGTTAACCACCAGCATTATGAGTTAACACTAGATAGAAGAAGCTTAAAACCAAAGCTCGAGTTGTCCTGATCCAAAAAAACGTTCCTCTCTACCGCTAGAGTTGGCAAACTTGAATTCATCGCCCTTACAATTAGTCATCCTTCAAAGATTGTGCTATGGCAGCTCCGATCGATTCCCCCGGTATCGTCTCGCCCACCACAAATCTTGGCACTTGCCCAGACTTGTACCATCGCCTATTAACCCGGATTGCTTGGAGCATTCGCCGCACCTTGGATCTCAAAACGATCTATCAGCAGACGGTAGATGGTCTAGGGCAAGCATTGGATGTGAGTCGTTGTTTGATTTATTCGATCGATCCCGATCAGTCTGTGGTGTTGGTGGAGGCCGAATATCACCAAGAAGGATTAAAGTCTTGGGTCAATACTGTGGTGAACTTAGCCCAAGATATCAGCTTTCAGACAGCCTTGGACAGTTTGCGCCCCACCCCTGCGGATGTCCACTTTGAAGTGAATGGATTGCTGGATGACTGTTGTGTCGTTGCCGATGCCATTCCCATCGAAGATGTGCTCTACGATCGCCTAGTTGTGGCAACGGGGCACCAGGATCAACCCAACGGCTTTATTGTGCTCTGTCGTTGCCATAAGACTCATCAACCGTGGACAGAGGCAGAAATCGGTTTTTTGGAAGAATTAGCCGATCAAGTGGGTACGGCGATCGCCCATGCTAGCTTGTTCCAGCAATTGCAACGGGTCAACCATAGCTTAGTCCGAAAACAAGAAGCACTAGAAGACGCCCGCGAGCGGGCGGAGGAAGCGTCTCGGCTCAAAAGCGAGTTTTTGGCTAATACATCCCACGAGCTACGTACCCCGTTGAACGGCATGATTGGCTTTTTGAAGTTGATCATGGATGGCATGGCAGATGATCCGGAGGAACAACGGGAATTCCTAGAGGAAGCCTTGAAGTCGGCGGAACATTTGTTGGACATTATTAACGACGTCCTAGATTTGGCCAAAATCGAAGCAGGTAAGCTCCAGATCGATCTCAGTCCAGTGAATTTAAACGAAGTACTGCAGCAACTGGAGCGATCTCAGGCCACCTCTGCCAAACAAAAAGGACTGACTTTCGATTTGCAAATGCCCAGCACCCATGATGAGGTGATTGTCTACGCCAACTACCAGCGGCTCTACCAAGTGTTAATTAACCTTGTGGGTAATGCGGTGAAGTTCACCCACGAAGGCGGCATCACTATCAGTACTGAGTTTGTCCGTAAAAAGACCACCGTGCAGAATCAGGAATGTCCCGGATTGGTCATGATTCGGGTGGCAGATACGGGAATTGGGGTCTCCTTGGAAAAACAAGATCGGCTGTTCCAGTCCTTTAGTCAGATTGATGGTTCCCTTACAAGACGTTATGGCGGCACAGGCTTAGGGCTGGCAATTTCTCAAACCCTCGTCCATGAGATGGGCGGTGAAGTCAATTTTTACAGCATGGGGGAAGGCTTGGGATCAACCGTAACGTTTACCGTGCCGCTGTTCCAAGAACCCGTCGCGATCGCAACCTAGCCCATGGCGTACAGGAACCTTGTTGAATCAAAGTTTCATTCAAGTTCAATCAAACTGGCCTGACCGCCCTAAGGAAAATGGGGCTTCAATCCGATTCGATCGCAGAATCAGGCTTGGGCCGATCGGTACTCCAAGCCCACCACACTGTTGTGCAATCACATTGATAGAATTCCTGGTACTTGCGGCCTTCGTCGGCATAGACAGGCGATCGACGGTTCAACCAGACCTGCTTGGCCTCTCGCGGAGATTTTGCACAAGCTGGGCATTGGAAGCCACGGGCATGAACCGCCGCTTCAGTCCAGACAGGGGGTACTAGAGAAAAAGCATCCATCGTTGGCAGCATTTTTGAGAGATTAAAATCAATTGACTGCAATTTTCCGCTGCAATCCTTTACTTCAGCGCCATCGTCATTAAACCTTGTTGACCTAAGAGAATTTCCCGTGCCAAGCTCAAAATTCCCACCCAGAGAATCGGGGTAATATCCACACCCCCGATCGGCTGAATCAACTTGCGTGTAATCACTAAAAACGGCTCGGTGGGCAGCGCCACAACATTGAACGGAAAGCGAGTTAAATCAACTTGGGGGTACCAGGTCAAGACAATGCGGAAAATGAAGAGAAAAATCATGCCTCCAAGACCAATTCCCAAGGCTAGATTAGCAACCTCTAACATGGACATACCTGTAGCGTCCTATTGGTAAATGTTCGTGAATGTAAAGCTTTGTAACTTTAATTGTACTTAATTATGCGCCGCCTAGGGCTTGCCCCTTGCCCCTAGCTCCGCAAACCCCTAGAATTTAGACAACTTGAATTATAAGGATTCCGGGATCGAATTATGACGCCATCTTTAGCAAATTTCTTCTGGGGCTTACTGTACGGAGCAGTTGTTGTTGGTGGGATTTTGGCCGCTGTCATTCTTGTTAGCCAACAAGATAAAATCTCTCGCTCATAGTCTAGTTGATCTCGCTAGGGTGGTCAGGGGATGTCCCGATTACTCCGGCTTTCAATCTTTTCCGTATGAGCCTCAGTGTACGATCGTGCGTCGATCGTGGGCTGAGGTTTTTTGTATGGTGGCAACTTTCCCGCGCCGAGTGCCCTGCAAGTCGCTAACATAGAACAGATTCTTTCTTGCTGAACCAGCATTTATCCTGACGAGGAATTCATTGTGAATTTCGGTACTCCCGTTCCACTCCTACTAGGTATTATTCTGATTCTGTTTGCGGTTTTTCTGTTCTTTTTGGAACGGTTTAAGCCGGGATACAAACGGGATTCGGATGTAGTCTATGCGTTTTTGGCGCTTTCTGTAGGAATTTTGTCGCTAGTCGATCTAGGTGCAACGCTGCAGCATTCCTTGCAGTCAGTAATTTTTACAGGGATGTTTGTTGCCTTAATTATTGAGTCGATCGGTAAGCGCACTCCGGATAATACACCTAAGTCGGGGGGAGGGCCTCGAGATTATGATTTGCCACCTCGGAATTATCGCGCTGGGTTCGAAGAGAATTATGGTGCCATGGGGGGACTGGACGATCGGGAACCTCGCCGCCAAGTGCGGGGCGATCGCCGAGATGATTTGGATGATCGCAGCAGTCGCCGTCGCACAGAGCGCGATCGCTATCTAGAAGATCGGCCTCCGTCCCGCCGTCGGGCTCGGCCAGAGGATGACTACCCCACAGACTTGCCTACGATGGATGCGCCCCGCCGCGATCGTCGCGAGTCGAATAGCTGGGAAGATGAACCACCTGCCCCCCGGAGTATTCCATCTCGTTCCAGCGCACCTGATCTGAGTAATCGAGGGATCACTACGGATGAGGTGGAAGTGCCCCGTCCCCGCCGCCGTCGTCCGGTAGAAGATAGCAAACCCCGGCGATCGCCTTCCGATGAGCCGCCTGCGGATTATGTTGATTTTCGGCCTGTGGAACCCCCACCGCCTAAGGAAAGCTGGGGGCCTACAGCGGACGAAGCTTAGCAACTTAAGATGAAAGCTCAGAGATTTCTGGGCTTTTTTTGTGGAAATTTCAGGCTGGATTGGGAACCGATTGCAGCCAATGCCAGTAGAAAATATTAGGACATCATTACAGCCTTAAAACCCCCATGGATCGGATTGAACTGACGAATATTCGTTGCTACGGCTACACTGGATTTCTGCCCGAAGAAACCGTTCTAGGACAGTGGTTTGAGGTGGATTTATCGATCGCGGTGGATTTGACGATCGCAGGGCAGACCGATGATCTGAACGACACTCTAGATTATCGTCAAGTCATTGAACAAACAAAAGCGATCGTGAAACAAGCCAAATTTGCCTTAGTAGAACGGCTGGCAACAGCAATCGCAGACAGCATTCTAGCCCTTCCGAGGGTTCATGAAGTGCGCGTCCAGCTGCATAAACCTGCTGCCCCCATTCCTGACTTCGGCGGAAAAATTACGATCGACATTACCCGCCAACGATCGTCCTGATTAACAATCGTCTTAATAATTTCCTATTGGCACTAGCACAAACTAGGTGCCCGCAATAAAGCGTTTTTCCAGAGTTCCTCGTCACAATTCAAGCATTTGCGAGCATGAAGTATTTGCTTAATTTCCTGCTCAGTTTCCTGTTCACAATCAGTCTTTCATTGCACACTATCACCCAGGCCAGTATGTCTCAAGCCAGTTTTACCTATCCAACCAGCAGAGTCACCAACCAAGTAGACAATTACCACGGGGTTGCAGTCAGCGATCCCTATCGCTGGTTGGAAGACGCAGATTCTGCCGAGACCCAAGCCTGGGTAGAAGCACAGAATAAAGTGACGTTTGATTATTTGGCAACGATTCCCCAACGATCGGAGATTCAAGCCCGTTTAACGGAACTGTGGAATTACGAAAAGTATGGCTTGCCGTTTAAGCGGGGCGATCGCTATTTCTATTACAAAAATGATGGGTTGCAAAACCAAAGTGTGCTGTACACATTGGAAACGTTAGACGCGGAACCCAACGTTTTACTAGATCCCAACCAGTTATCAGAAGATGGAACGGTAGCCCTTTCAGGCATTGCCATTACCGATGACGGCAAGCGGCTGGCCTACGGGATTTCTAAATCCGGTTCCGATTGGCAGGAATGGCAGGTACGGGAAATTGCTACGGGTCAGGATTTGCCCGATCGTATCCAGTGGGTCAAATTTTCCGGGGCCGCTTGGACAAAGGACGGCCAGGGATTTTTCTACGCCCGCTACGATGAACCCAACGAGCAAAGCCAATTTGCTGCGGTTAATTACTACCAAAAACTCTACTATCACCGTTTAGGCACACCCCAGGCAGCGGATCAGTTAATTTACGAGCGCCCGGATGAAAAGGAATGGGGCTTTGGTAACTATGTGACCGATGATGGTCGCTATCTGATTATTTCCGTTTGGCAGGGCACCGATCGCCGTAATTTGTTGTTCTACAAAGATCTGACCCAACCCGATGCACCTGTGGTGGAGTTAATTAACACCTGGGAAGCGAGCTATGGGGTGATTGAGAATGACGGATCAACCTTTTGGGTACAGACGGATCTGGATGCACCACGCGGTCGGGTCATTGCGATCGATCTGGCTCAACCGGACAAGGCCCATTGGCGGGAAATTATTCCCCAAGCTGAGGAAACCTTGCAGGGGGTAAATATCCTGAACAACCAGTTTGTGCTGACCTACCTGAAGGATGCCCGATCTCAGATCAAAATCCACGGGTTAGACGGCACCTACGTGCGAGAGGTCGTTCTGCCGGGATTGGGTTCCGTCGGCGGCTTTGGCGGCAAACGGGAAGAGACGGAAACGTTTTACAGCTTTACCAGTTTCGTGACGCCGAACACAATCTACCGCTACAACTTACAAACGGATGAAAGCACGGTCTTTAAACAGCCGCAGATCCAATTTGAGGCCGATCGCTATGAAACCCGACAAGTGTTTTACCTCAGCAAAGACGGAACCCAAGTGCCGATGTTCATCACCCACCGCAAGGGGTTGGCACTGAACGGCAAAAATCCGACCTTGCTCTACGGCTATGGCGGCTTTAATGTGTCGCTCACCCCGGCCTTTTCCGTGTCGAATTTGGTGTGGCTGGAGCGGGGTGGGGTCTACGTGGTGGCAAACCTGCGAGGCGGTGGCGAATATGGCGAAGCTTGGCATGAAGCGGGCATGAAACTGAAAAAACAAAATGTCTTTGATGATTTCATTGCTGCTGCGGAATGGCTGGTTGCCCAACGCTACACATCCCCCAAAAAATTAGCGATCGCCGGGGGCAGTAACGGTGGCTTGTTGGTGGGGGCTTGCATGATTCAGCGACCCGACCTATTTGGGGCAGCACTTCCGGCGGTGGGAGTGATGGATATGTTGCGGTTCCACAAGTTCACAATCGGCTGGGCGTGGATTTCAGAATACGGTTCACCGGAAAATCCGGGGGAGTTCCAAGCGATCTATGCCTATTCCCCGTTGCACAACCTAAAACCCGGCACCCACTACCCCGCGACGATGATTACCACCGCAGACCACGACGATCGGGTGGTGCCTGCCCACAGTTTCAAGTTTGCAGCAGCACTGCAAAAGGCTCACCAGGGGCCAAATCCGGTGCTGATTCGCATTGAAACGAAGGCGGGCCATGGCGCAGGCAAACCCACTACCAAACAAATTGAGGAAGCAACCGACAAGTGGAGTTTCCTACTTGCCAACCTTGGGGATGACTAAATCTCGTGGCTGCGTCTCGTCGTTAAAACGGTACCGTCTGGGAAAATTGCGATCGCTGCCAAGGTGTCGATTCCTGTGGCACGATCGCAAGTATTGCCTAACAACAGCCTAACTACTTGAAAAGGAGCCGTCGTAGTTATCCATGTCTGTAACAACGGGTTCTAAGGCAACTGACTGCGCCATTTCTCCGGGTTCTGAGAACAGTGGAAAACAGCATAAACAACAATGATTGTGTCTGAATACTCATAGAAAACCACGTAGGGAAAGCGCCGAGCGATCGCCCTTCGGTAGCTTTCGTGGGCGATCGGATACATTTCTGGGTTGCGTTGGATGAATTGAACACAAGCATCAACACAACGAAGAAACTCTTCACCTAAACCAAGCTCTTGATCTTCATACCATAGTGAAAGCCAGTGCCACATCTTGTTCTGCCTCTGGCTCAAGGATCAGATTTCTAAGCACCATGCTGCCTGTTGCGAATCCGCTCCTTCACCAATTCCCAAGAACTACCGGAGTTAGGGTTCCGCAGGTAAGCAGCCTTTCGTTTAGCAAGTTCTTCTTTTTGCCAGTCAAGTACAGGAACTTGTTCTGGAGATTGGGCTATACTGTCCCACAAATCTTCCAGCAGTTGCAATTTTTCTGAGAGGGTTAACTCAAAAACTTGAGTAAACTCTGTGTTCATGCTGATTTCACCATAGTGACAGGCAATCTGCTTCAAGTCTATCACTGGCCACAATATGTCTAGTCATGACGAATTGATGCAGTTTGGCTCTACGCTGCTAACTAAAATTTAGACTCATCAGGAAAAAAGCAGCACCGCAAAGTAGCTTAGGGAGAAAGGGGAGTAGTTAAGATTTGTCGAAGGAGGTATCTGGAGCATGGCGAACAGGGAGCACTTGGCAATCCTGAAGCAGGGAGTAAAAGATTGGAATGAGTGGAGGAAAGCTAACCCAGGTGTGAAGCCTGATCTCCGTAACGCCGATCTCAGTATGACTGACCTCAGTGATGCCGACCTCAGCGATGCCAACCTTCATAGGGCCATCTTAATAGGAGCTAATCTTGTTGCCAGTGATTTTCGAGGGGCAGAATTACAAGACGCAGTATTAATCGAAGCAAAATTTAGAACTAAGTTTAGTAGAGCCTCCTTTATTGATGCTTCCTTAGTTGGGGCAGATTTTCATGGTTCTGATCTTAGAGATGTTGAGTTTGGCAACGCATATCTGTTCTCTGCTAACTTAAGCCGTTGTAGTCTAAGGGGAACTGACTTAAGTTACGCAAATCTTAACAAGGCTAACTTAAGTAGAGCTGATCTTGCAGATTCAAACCTTACAGAGCTTCAAGCATTAGGGACTGACTTTAGTAACTCAACGCTTACTGGAGCCTGTATTCAGGACTGGAATATCAACATTGATACTAATTTGAATGATGTTACCTGTGATTATGTCTACTTACGGGAAAATCAGCAAGAACGTCGTCCCAGTGATCCCAACAGGAACTTTGCTCCCGGTGAATTCGCAGCTCTCTTCCAAAAGGTAATAGAGACCGTAGACCTCATCTTTGCAGACGGCATTGACTGGAAAGCATTCTTCCAGTCTTTCCAGGAGCTCCAAGCACAATATGCAGACCAGGAGTTATCCATTCAAGCCATTGAGAAGAAGGCTGCTGGTGCTTTTGTCATTCGATTAGAGACACCTGCTGTTGATGTAGATAAGGCAGCTCTTGAAAGTGCTGCCAAAGAGAAGTATCAGGCACAATTGAAACTGTTAGAAGTCCAATATCGCACTCAGCTCCATGCAAAAGACATTGAGATTGAGAGCTACAGGCGCGAAAGTGCCAACATGATAGAGATTACCAAGCTGCTTGCAAGTAGACCAATTAATATGGAGGCAAATTCCGTGTCCACTAGCCAATCATCATCGGGTGACACTTACATTAAAGCCACTAACTATGCACCCCATGGAATCGCTAGTGGGGGCACCTTTAATGACTACTCTCAGACCATCAACAACAACCTGGATGAGATTGGGCAATTAATCCGCACCTTGCGATCTCAGGCAGAGCAGTTCCCACAGGATGCCAAGATTAGTGTAGAGGTGCATCTAGGAGACCTGGCAGATGACCTCAAGCAACCTGAAAAGCGTGACCCTAACCGCATTAAGGTCAGATTAATGGCACTACTCGCGATCGCAGTGCAATTAGGGGGTGCAATTGCCACTGCTACTGATTTCAGCAACAATGTGATGGAGTTAGGGAAGAAGTTTGGTGTTGAGCTAGTGCAACCGTAAAGCCCTCAATAATCTTCATCCCCTTATCTAAATTGAAGTGCCCAAATTACCTTTCGATCGGTTGCTTTTGAGTCTCTAGCCATTGATCGCAAGCTGCTTGATTCCCTCTAAAAGAATCTAAAGTTGGAGTGATTCGGTGGGCTTCCTTAGACCATTCCATCTGCGGATCCAAAGGTCTGTATGCACAATAGCAAATGCATACAGCATCAAATCCACCCTCCTCAGGCAAGGGCTGCTCCGTTAAATACTCAGATACTCGAACAACCTCCCATCCACTATCCCTGAAGCGATCTCGATTCTCTGGGACGGTTTCAGTTAGTCGATAGCCAACTTCTGGCGAAGGCTTATTACTACAATCATAATGCTCTGCAATTGTGGTCACTAAAGAGGGCACTGAGTTCGCATTTGCCACTCGATAAAATGATTCTCCGAGCTTTGTACCAGTCTGTTGGCGATACCTCTGGATTTCCCCTCGATCGGCCTTGAAGATAATCAACTTACGCATTTCAATCCTCCTTGGAATCATCACTTTGAGTTCTGTCCATACGGGATTGCGGAAATTCGCAATAACCATCAAAGACGCAATCAACGCTCAAGATATCGCTAGATGTTGGCTCTACACGATTCAAACTCCAACTGTGACGATCTGCCATCTCTTCACAGCACTCTTCATCCGCTGCGGCATGACGAGTTTCATCTCTGTCCTCGTCGTATCTGGGTTTTGGCATACCTTAACAGCTCTTATTTTTTTCATGCAGAGACAAACAGGAAAGACTACTTTGATGAGAATCTAAATCAAACCTGTCTTCATCCACTTTAAAGGATTGTACCTCTACGCCACTGTGTATACCCTCTGCATTCTAGCCATTAATCCTTGAGGGTGCTGACGGTTAAAAGCTGTGGGGGCGTGGCATCGGGAGGATAGAGGAAATCCACCTCAACCAAACGCCGATCGCCGGCTGGTAACTTCAGGGTCACTAACGGCGAACCCTGTTGGCCGCGCCGCTGCACTAGGTGGACAAATTTCGTCTGTTTCACTCCTGCATCATCCTGGTATTGCACCCGCACCGTCCCTCGGAAGAAAATCTTCGGCTCCGGCGGATTGAAAAAGAGCGCTTCCTGTTTACTACGATCGTGCTTAATCGGCGTTTCAAACAGCAAGGCCACTTTCTGGGCTTGGCGCGTGTTGTTGTGTAACGGCAGGGTCAGACTGTACTGAATACCATAGTTGCCATTGGCCAGATAGGCCGTATCGGGATAGCGCACTAGCATTTTGGCGCTTTGAATTTGTCCAGTGCCAAAGGTACCTCGCGGTAGGGTACTAATGCCATAGGAAAAAGCCGTGCCAGGACGGGGAATCGTTAAGCGATCGCTCTTGGGAGAATCCGTTAACTTGGCCTGCCATTGAGACCCTTGGGCAACGCCAGCCACCCGACCATAGATCACCCGTTCCCGTCGTTCCGTCGGCGGCGTGGGAGGCAAATCCCTTGGTCCTGCCAAATTAGCCGTTAACGCAAACTGTTCCCATTCCGCCTGGGTGGGAATGCGCTCCGTTCCATCCAAATTGCGCGGTGCATACATCGCGAGAGAGGCCAAATACACCGGGCCACTACTGCGTAGCCGAATCATCGTCGATCGACCATTGGACGTTGGCGTCACTAGGCCAGCGGGAATCGGTAAATTCATCAACATGCGACTTTCCCCCGGTGGAATCACCATCCAAGTGGGTAAGCTGCCTTGGCGACGACCGCGCAGAATGTCACTCATCACCCGACTACCGGGGCCAGAAAACACCGTCCCGATCGGATCTTCTTGGTAATCTGGCAAATCAACAAATAAGGCATCGGGGCGGGTCAGATAGCTCGCGGCCTGCAAGACTTCGATCGTGACCGCTTGGGTCCCCGGATTTTGCACCAAAATGCCTTGAAAGAGCGATCGAATCTGGCTGGGTGTACTGGCTCGGCTAATGTGGTGGGAAAAGATGTCGAACCGTCCATTAAAGGCATAGTTCAGATGGGCTTTGGGAAACAACTTGCCCTCTGGCGGTAAGGTCGAAAGAAGAACCCCTTCATCCAAAACCATTTCTGGGCTATTACTGTTGAAAACAGGCACCTCGTCTAGTTGCCCCGGCAATGTCCGAATTTCTTGAACCTGGAGAATCTCTTGACGCGGTAGACTTTCCTGGGGGGCAATGTCTTCCTGGGGAGGCAAGACAAAAACCGGAGGAATCGGCCTTTTCGGCGGTTCTGGCACCTGAATCGGTGGACTGGTTGGCACAGGGGTCGGAACCGTCGGAATAGGTAGAGCTTGGGCGAAGGGAAATAAGGGAAAAATCATCAGACTCAAACCAGACTCATCCAATCTCAGGACTTCGGTAACATCAGACAACGGTTATCAACATCAGGCAAGTATCATCAAAAATTGTGATTACAAGTGGCTTGTTAAATGGTTTGATAGGGGTTTTGAATGGGATGTTTAGTTTCCGAGCCAGATATTATCCTTACTAATCAAAACACTATGCAGGCAAGAAATCCGACAAAAATGTCAGAAAATCCGCTGCAATCTCTGCCAAAGGGGTGGATAAGATCGTCCCAATGGGCAGCGATCGCCTATTGTATCAGCCTAGTGATCCCTCTTCAGTCTGCCCAAGCGGAAGCATTTTGTGACGGTAAGTATCGAGATGGCACTTTGAATGGCAAGCACACTTGCAATTTCCCCAGTGGCAACCGCTACCAAGGGGAGTTTCGGGATGGGCAACGGCAGGGGCAAGGTACCTTTACTTACGCTGATGGAACCCGCTGCGAAGGCGAGTTTCGCAAGAATTTTCTGAATGGCAAAGCAAACTGCCAGTACCCTAACGGCAATCGTTATGAAGGGATGTTTGTCAACAATCAGCGGCAAGGGCGCGGCACCTTCATCTATGCCAATGGCACCCGCTGCGAAGGCCAATTCCAAAATGATGCACTGAACGGGGCTGGGGTTTGCATCTTTCCCAGTGGGAGCCGCTATGAAGGATTATTTGACAATAACCTACGCCAAGGCAATGGCTCCTTCATCTATCCCGATGGAACGCGCTGTGAGGGATTTTTTCAGAATGGCACGATCGTTGGGATTGCTATCTGTACGTTAGCCAACGGCGATCGCTATGAAGGGGAAATGCGCAATAACCAATGGAACGGGCAAGGCACCTATACCTTTGCCAATGGGCAACAGGTCGTTGGGCGCTGGCGCAATGGGCAGTTTTTAGGCGAGCAGCCAAGTCGTAGACCGCCGAACACCCCTGGATTTATTCGATAAACGTCCATTGGTCAAAGGTAGCAGCCTGTCCACAGGGTTCGCCTTGCTCATCCACAACGCCCCACAAAATCACATTGTCAATCCAAAAGCGGCGGCCTGTGCGGGAAGTTCTAATCCCTCGGTAGTTGCTGACATACCCTTTCAGTTTTGCTTCTGCGAGAAGCTGTTCCCGATCGATGTGTTCACTGGGTTCAACGGACTTGCGTGACGGCAATTGGGTAAAGCTTTCCCAGTCAAATTCCCAAAGGTTCAACGCCTGCTGATTCCCGTAATTAAAAATTGGATCGGCTTCGGTGCCATGGGACACCACGACAAAGGGAGCCTCAAAGAGAGCTTGGGCGATCGTGTCTGGACTGCCTTGATTGACTAACAGCGATCGTCCAACCTGTTGTTCAAAGCTGTTGAGTAACCGCTGCACATGGCGCAGAATTTCTGGGGATTGCCAAGGTGCAGGATCGATCGTTGAAACTACAGTCATTGCAAAGAAGACGGGGAGTCCGCAAAATAACGTTCACAGCTATTATCACAGGCTGGATAGCGCGATCGATAGGTCTGCTGCCGTCGCCCAAACCAGTCGTAACGATGATCGCGAATCTGTAAATAAGCCCGATCGCCTAACCCTTTCATGCCCGGTATGCCCCGGTAGGCCGCTACAAAGATTGCGCCCAAGGGTAACAGACGACCAATCTCCTCCGCTGCCGCACTGCCCTGCCAGCGCTGGTTCAGATCAATTGGGTGGATCAGAATCATCCCCTGCTCACAATCTGCGGGGGCAACGCCATAGGTAGCGAGTCCCTCGGAATCCTGCATGGGGATGTACTGGAACTGTTGGCCCCGATCGAGGGTTTCTAGCAGTTGCACCAAGTTGGAGCAGAGGTTGCAGTTGCCGTCGTAGACGACGGTGTACCGCAGGGTGGGAGCGCGATCGATGTTCGCAGGCTTCACAGGATAATCCTAAAGTTGATCCAATTGGGTTTTCAGCGCTTCCAACTCAGCATCGATCGCCTTATCTTGGGGAGCAGCCTTTGCACCAGGTACCGGAGCGCCTGCGGTAGCTTGTTGAGGGAGTTGCTGTTGGGTCTGGGCAGAGGTACCGCCGAGTAACTGGGCTTTCATCGCTTCCAGTTCCAAATCTACATCGCCGGATTCCAGAGATAAAAATTGAGCTTCTAGGTTCGCTCCAGCCAGTTCTGCTGCGGCTTGGGAACGGGCTTCCATTTGAAGCACCTTATCTTCCATGCGCTCAAAGGCTGCCATGGCAGAACCTGTGCTCATGCTGTTAACGGTGGATTGCAGTTGCTCGTTGGCTTTGGCTGCCGCCGCCCGAGCCTTGAGCATGTCTTTCTTGGTTTTCGCTTCGGAAATTTTGCCTTCTAGGGCGATCAAATTCCGCTTCAGGGCATCGACCTGGGTAGCTTGCTGTGACAGTTGCTGACTCAGGGTTGTGGCCGCTTCCGTGAAGGATTTTTTGCGCATCAGGGCTTCCCGAGCCAAGTTTTCGTCGCCCTTTTGGAGTGCGAGTTGAGCCCGCTGTTGCCAAGTGTCGGATTCCCGTTGATTGTTGGCAACCTGCTGTTCCGTGCGCTTTTGGGTGGCGATCGCGGAAGCCACCGCCTGCTTCATGTTAACCAAGTCCTCCTGCATATCCATGAGAGCTTGATCCAAGATTTTTTCAGGATCCTCAGCCTTACTGACGGCATCATTCAGATTGGCACGAACAAGGCGGCTCACACGATCGAACAGTCCCATAATGCTTCCTTGTAAATTAGCTGTTAAGTTGGACGTTGATTGACAAAATTTGAATAGCTTCCTTTCCAGTCTAGGAAGTTCCGCGAAAAATCGGTACTCCTCTATTCAATTTCCGAGGACGGATTTCCGAGAACTTTATAGGGCGATCGCCGAATCGGTTATGCGTTGCCCTCTTGGTACCCCCCGATTAAGCACAGATCTGTGGATAGCAAAGTTCATACTGACAGATTTCATGCCCCATCCTTCTGAGCCCAATCCAGGCAATACCAACCACAATCAGAATTTCAAAGAATTGATTTCGACTTTTTTCTTAGAATTCTTGGAACTTTTTGTCCCAGAGCTTGCAGAAGCAGTTGATCCTGAGTCCATCAGATTTCTGCCCCAAGAGTATTTTGCGGACTTGGTAGGCGGCGACGAAAAAATTATTGATCTGCTGGTAGAAGTCAAGTTGGCCGGAGAAGACACCACATTTCTATGCCATATCGAAGCACAGTCTTATCGCGATTCTCAAATCGCTCGCAGGATGTTCTATTACCTAGCACGACTGCATCAGAACTACGTGAAGAATATTTACCCGATCGTTATTTTTTCCTTCGATTATCCCTATCGCGCAGAGAGTAATCTCTTTGAGATTGAATTTCCTCATTTGAAAGTCCTGGAATTTCGTTTTCAAGCCATTCAACTGAATCAACTGAACTGGCGAGATTATCTCGATCGTCCTAACCCAGTTGCAGCAGCCTTGATGGCAAAAATGAAAATCGCTAAACGCGATCGCCCCCAAGTCAAAGCCGAATGTTTGCGGCTTTTAGTGACCTTGAAACTTGACCCCGCCAAAACACGGTTAATCTCAAAATTTGTCGATACCTATCTGCGCTTGAATATCCAGGAAGAACAGAGGTTTCAAGCAGAAATTGATAGACTGGGCATAGCCGAAAAGGAGGCAATTATGCAGCTGACAACCAGTTGGGAAGAAAAAGGCATTGAAAAAGGCATTGAAAAAGAACGGCGATCGTTAATTTCTCTTCTTTTAAACCAAAAACTTGGACAACTACCTCCCCCGCTACAAGATCGCCTTGCCTCTCTTTCGCTGGATCAGTTAGCAGCCCTAGCAACTTCCTTGCTCAATTTCAACTCACTGGATGACTTAACGACTTGGCTAGACCAGCACCCTGTCTGACCGTCACCCATTGAGCCGTTTTTGACTTTTTCCTCAGGGTCGCGATCGCAGTGTCACCAGTTCTAAGGGCTGAATGTCTAGCGTCACAACTCCATTGCGTAGCATTATCTCAGCCTGTTCTTGATTACTGAGTTGCGCATTGCTGCGTCGCACTTGCAAGCGTGTTGGACTGCCACCGATTAATTCGTTAATTTTGAGCGTGACAGAAAAGGTTTGACGCGGATAGCCCGTTTGGTCATGGGGATCCTGGGAGTGACGACCTTCCTCAGAGGTGAAATTGGTGATCCCGATCGCCCAGCTTCCATCAGGGTTCCGAGCTACCGCCGCATTAATCCGGGGCTTCTTACCATAGGTCCAGACCATTTTGCCGTCCAGAGAACTTTCCACCGTGCGAAAGGTGGCACCGACCTCAAAGGTCTGACTCAATTGCTGCAAGTAGTCGTATTTCTTAAACCGCGTTAACCAAGTCCTTTGGGGCCGATCGGCTTCATACTTCATCAACCGAGTCGCATTGTCGTTTGGATCGGCCTGCGCCGCCCCGATAAACCAAATCCAATGGGTCACCCAGTGGTTCACATCGTTCAAAAAGCGCGCGGCCATGGAAGTCGCAATCATGGCGTTACCCGGCTCCTCTGGGCCGTTGGCTCCCGCTTCCGTTTGCCAGTAGGTTTTACCCGTGTTCCGCACCCGATCGACCATGGCCGGAGTCGCAGCCATGTTGTAGGAATGGGTCGCAATGCCCTCGATCGCGTTCCAAGCATCGGGATCCTGCTTCAAATCATCAATCAGTCTTTCGGCATACCCATCAGCATTGGAGCTTTCCGGCGCAATGATTTTGACTGCATTCAGTTTGCGCTGATCCAACGATCGCCGCAGTTGCTTCACCGCTTGGGCAATTTCGCCCTTGGAAAAATTGACATGATCATCGTTGGGTTCGTTCTGGATACCCGTTACGTTAATTTGAATGCCATAGCGATCGCGCACCTCTTGGATAAAATTCGCGATCGTCTCTGCCCAATCCACCAACTTATCGGGACGAATCCGCATCCCACCATCCCGCTTTTCCAGCAAATACTGCGGAACTCCGGTCGGCGCAAGCAATAGATTTTGAAGTTGTCCCGTTTGCTGAGCATCCCGCACCATTTGGAGATAGGGCTCGGTAAACATAGGGCGAAGTTGGCGCTGGCCGGGTTTCGGCGCGTAGACATCCATAAAGAACCAGAGGCGCAGCGTATTCAGCCGTAGGTCTTTCCACAGAACCTGCGAGAGCTCCTTCCGGCGGCCATAGGGCAACTGGGCATAGTCCTTCGAGACAATTTGACTCACACCAAAGCCACCAAATTTTTGCTGTTCCCCAGATTTCGCCGTTAGCATTACGCTGGCTAGTTTGGACGGAGGTGGGGGAGAGGATGCAGGCGATCGGCCCAGCAGACTCGCATTACAAGCAGTACCCAAGCCCAGCACGAGGAATCCCGCGATCGCCCAGCGGCTCCAGGCTTTCCACACCCAACGCATTTGCATAGGTTGTCTCGCAATTGGTGGTGGCATCTTACTGAATGGATATTTAGTAACCGTAACGATCGCGAGAGTTACCCAGGATATCAACCTGATAGCGTTCCGGAGACAGCAAAACCTGCAATCCACGGGCTTCACACAAGTTATGTAACACTTGCAAAGCCGCAAGCCAATGCTGTTGTTGCTCCTCCAAATCGGGACGGTTACTCTGAATATGCGCCAACAGTTGAGGAAACATGGCGTCCTTCCGTAAGCTGTCTAGAAATCCTTGCCAACCTAAACAAGCTAGACCATAGATCACTCGCTTCGTTAAGTGAGCATCAGCCGCAAAAATATAGCCACCATGGGGATCCACTTTACCCCGAGCAAAATCCCACGTTAGCGCCACATAGTCCCAAAAGTCTAAGCTGATTTTTCCAGAGGCTCGACTCACAATTCCTTTGGTTAGGGGCTCGTTGGTTTTGGGATTGATCACTACTTCTCCCGTCTTGGGATTCACGACGGCTTCTTGGTAATTGGTACAGTCAAAGTAAGTAAAGAGTTCTGCGATCGACTTGTGCTGCTCCTTAGCTAACTCTTGATCCATTGACTGTTGGCAAAAAATACTGTTTTGGCGATCGGCCAGGGAGCAACGGCGCTGTAAGTAGAGGTAATCCAAAAAGGGATTTTTCTCATTGGTTTCAACTAGATGGCTGTCCGTCGTCAGATTGAGAATTCCTGCTTTTTCCAGGCATTGTTTCCCCACATCGACCAAATCCCGCACCACTACATTTCCTAAACGATATCCCCCTGTACGGGTGCGGGTAGGGTAGGAGAAATAGTTAGCTGTAGTGGACGCCAATCGCAGAGCCATATCGCCTTCATTGGAAAACAAATAGGCTTCTTCAAATCGGCGCAATGACGATCGCAACACATTGGCCCGTCCAGTAATCAACGTTTCCGCAGGAATGTCTGGCGCAACTAGAACCAATCGTCCTAGGGAAAAAACATTCCCCACACCCGCAGGCGGAATTTTGCATTGGGCAACAAGGCTGAGACTCCCGATCGAACGGCGATCGAATACATCGGATAAAATTCGAACTGTATTGGTCACCACAAAGGCTCCCATACTATGCCCGACAAAGGATAGACGGATTTTGCGCCCGTTTTTTTGCCAGTAATCCTCCCGTTGATAACGCTCAGGTAAGTCGATCGACTCAACGAGTCGATCATCCAGATTACGAATCAATTCAACCAAATCAGCCACGCCATACTGATCAGCTCTAAAAACATCTCTAAAATAGCCAGACAATCTCAGAATAAATAGAGTCAGAATAGGAGACAATAAAGTTAATGCAATGAGTAAAAATATTGAAAATAATGCTAAAAGAAATAGAGAAGGAATTTGGCTGGAAAAGGCAAGAATAAAACTCAGTAGTCCGCCCACTGCACCTACGGCAATTCCTACCAAGGAAATAACATAAACACCTTTTGCAAACTTAGGTAACGATTCCCAAGCAAATAAACGCTTATCCGCAAATTTTCCAGATTCATCCCCCGAGATCTGTTCTGAAGACCATCGGTAGCCAATCACGACTAACCCCTTGGGGAATTGCGGATAATTCCGAGCAATGTATTCACAGGTTTCGCGATACCATCGGCGGACATTATCACGGCCAGTATTATAGCCATGAATCAAAATTAAAACTTCTGCGTCAGCATCTTTTTGTTTTAAGTAGTCCGTAATTTCTCGGATTTTATCCGCTGGACTCTCATCTCTGATTGAGATCGCATCCTCAACATTAATCGGGGCAGTACTGACTGCAAAATAGCAGGGGAAAGATACGGTGGGACTGACTCCCAATTGGGAAATCGACAGTAAGTGATAACTCATAAGTCGATCCAAAGCGATAGTTTGTTTTTCTGCAACCTATAGTGTATTCGTCTATAGTTGTCATGGAGACGCAATCTCCTATGAATCGTTACATTTTGCGATTCATTAGTTTTGAGTTTTTGAGCGTTAAACCTAGTTTGTTGAGTAGCAGACAATGATGGAGTGGCACATTTCCGATGCCCACAGCTTGGCGATCATCGATCGGGAAGTCGGAACCCATACCTTTACCCCGGCTGAATATGAGCTTGTCCGACGAGTCATTTACGCCACCGCTGATTTTGAGTACAAGTCTCTGATTCGCTTTTCGGAAACGGCCCTCCAGTCAGGTGCAGCAGCCCTAGCGGCAAGAACAACCATTATTGTGGATGTACCAATGGTGCAGGTGGGAATTTCCCAAAATATTCAACACACCTTTGCCAATCCCATCTACTGCGCCATGGAAACCCTCACCCGCCCCCAAAAAGAAAAAACCATGTCGGCCTGGGGCATTGAAACCTTGGCTCGGCGCTACCCTGAGGGCATTTTTGTGGTGGGCCAGTCCCAAACCGCCCTGTTCACCCTCGCAGAATTGATTGAAGCAGAGGAAATTCGGCCTGCCCTAGTGGTAGGAACCCCTGCTGGCTTTGTTGATGCAGATGTGGCCAAGCAACGTCTGCAAGATTCTTTAATTCCCCATATCCGAACGGAAGGCCGCAAAGGCAGTGCAGTGGTCGCAGCGGCACTCATGAATGGCTTAGTGGACATCGCTTGGCAAGCCTATGGCCAGCAAGAAACCTCAGCTAACAACTAAGTCATCGCTAACAAGTCAGTCATCGGCTAACAAGTCAGTCATCGGCTAACAAGTCAGTCATCAGACCCGAGGATGCTACAGAAGCGGCACCTCGGCTCTAGCTAGACAATGAGATGGAAGCGCCCTAGGGGAGACAAATTCGGTCGCAAAACCCACTTGAACGCAAGTTATGGTAACTGCTCATGGGAGTTTTACGGAGATCCCACCAGAATTTTCTCTAGACACAATAACAAAGATGAGTACTTCCCTCGAGGGGACACAGCTCAATTTTCCTGACAATAGGAGACGAATCTGAGGAACGCGCTCGAAGAACTAAGCAGCTAGGGGGCAACTACAGTTCGTTTAGTCTCCTTCGATGGTTCAGCGTCCTTACAGGTACAGTGCCTGACCCTGGGGGCTTTAGTGGGTCAGGCAATTTTTTTGGCTAATTCCGGGTTCGCCTACCCAGGATGAAGGTTTTGGCTACGCGCCAATCGACCTCAATGGCCTACAGAATTTTCTCCATCCCGTAAACTAACGTTTTCAATTCAATCACCTTGCGGGCACACAGCAGAACTCCCGGCATATAGCAAGCCCGATCGGTAGTGTCGTGGCGTAGGGTATAGATTTGACCCGGTGCCCCAAAAATTACTTCCTGATGGGCAATAAAGCCCGGTAGACGCACACTGTGAATGCGAATATTCTCTTCTGCGAGGGCTCCTCGGGCTCCCTGGAGTTTTTCCGTCTCAGTGACCTTGGCAGGATTGTAGGTCTTGCCCATTTCCGCCAGAAGTTGAGCCGTTTGCACCGCCGTACCACTGGGGGCGTCGGCCTTTTGGTTATGGTGCAGTTCGATAATTTCAACATGATCAAAATATTTCGAGGCTTGCAGGGCAGCCTGTTGCATCAAGATGACACCGATCGAAAAGTTGGGAGCCAAAATACAACCTGTGCTGGCTTTGTCAGCAAACTCGGCTAGCTCCTGAATTTGATCCAGCGTCAACCCCGTCGTTCCCACTACGGGTCGCACCCCGTAGGCGATCGCCGTGCGAATGTTGTTATACACCGCCTCCGGGTGGGTAACATCCACCACCACACCCAATTGTTTTTCCTGGGAAAGCATGGCCATCATCGGCTCATAGTCCCGTGTAATGGGCACTTCTAAGGGGTCTAACCCCACAACTTCACCGATGTCTTGCCCTTCCCATTTGGGATTGTGGGCGATCGCGCCAAAGAGTTGTAAATCAGGCGCACTGGCGATCGCTTTAACAATTTCACGCCCCATTTTGCCGGTGGCACCATTGACCACAACAGGAATCGGCTGGCTCATGATGGGTTCCCTCGGGTAAATCCTACAAACGGTAAATCATTCGGGCTTTGGCCCAAAGGCTATTATTTCACCGTGGGCACCCTCTAAAGTAATTCTGATGTCCAGCGCTCAACCTTCCATGGAATGTACAGGAACGGAGTTAAAGACTTCGGGGCGTGTTTGACAAATCTGCCGAACAAATTGGTTGAGCCAACGACGGGCGTCTTGGCTGTGTTGGGGAGGAGCTGGTTTTTCTGGGTTGAGAAGGGCAGACATTAACGGTAGAACTTCCGTATCCAGGGCTTCTCGAAACAGCGCAGCCGGTAAGAGCAGATCGGAGCTATCCCGTAGGTCTTGTACCAGTTCCAGCAGGAACAAATTTGGAACAGGACGGGCGATCGCGATCGGTCTAGCCCAGCACAATCCACGACTAGGAACCATTTGTACAACTTCTCCAAACACGAATTCTGCATCTTGTTCAATACAGACAATTTGATTTGGGGAGAAATGGGGAACCGTGGTCATAGAGATATAGTATTGATTCGATCATTCTCATTCCATTGTAGAAATTCAATCGAAGCAATGACTAGCGTGTCCTGTTGTCAAAAATCTCCGCTGAAATGAGGAGAAAGCTGGCAGACTCAGGACAGAAATGTTATAACAATACAGGTTTCATATCGTCGAACCTTAGATAGGCTCTAGTCTGTCAAAAGCCTTCCCCTCTAACGAGATTTTGGGTAGCGTAATCGCAAAAATCTCTGAAAAGATGTAAAAGCAAGCTTTAGCAAATTTATTGAGGTTGTCACAGTGGCTGTCGAGACTATTGAACAACGTTCAACGTCCCGTCAATTAGCACCCAAGTATCGTGTGCTACTCTACAACGATCCAGTCAATACGATGGAGTACGTTGTGCAAACTTTGATACACACCGTTCCGAGCTTGACCCAACCCCAAGCGGTCAGCATTATGATGGAAGCCCATACGAATGGACAGGCACTCGTCATTACCTGTGCCCTTGAACCGGCTGAATTCTACAGTGAGATGCTGAAGCAGCACGGACTGGAAAGCACGATCGAGCCCGACGCCTAAATGAGCCAGATAGCTACATATTCAGATAGCTACAGATGAAGGCTAACCGCAGTTGATGAGTTGTTGTTGAGTTCTGGACATGAATGATTTCTGGACGATCGAGCGATTATCCAGAAATCATTCAGCGAAGTCTTGTGAGTTGAAATAGAGTTAAGCGGGGCTGAGTTGAGCTTTGCCCCGATTTCTCGTGGAAAGCGAAGTGAGGAACATAGGCACATGGTACGGCCAGCAAGTTTGCAACCCCTTAAACGTTTGGCGAAATTTCCTGCGCCTTTGCGGATCGTCTGCTTTCTCCTGATTTTGCTGCTGTTCTGGGTTCCGATCGCGGGGCCGATCGCGGCACTCGTCGAAGACCAAAATCTAGAATCTCTGCTGACGATGCCGATTTTGTATCTGGAATTTCTCGCCCTCATACAAGTCTGGAATCGATTACTCTACAACGAATCGCAACCCTTGCATCGCTATGGTTTACGCCCTTTCGTTGGCAATAGCCGCAATCTTTTAGCGGGATTATGTCTGGGATGGGCAATAGTATTTGGATTATTTCTGCTGGAAGGCGAGCTGGGGTGGGTGCAGTGGCTACCCATGGCTGCAACGTTGCCTCGGATTATTGGAGAAGCGTTATTGATCTCAGTCCTGTTAGCCTTTGCTGAAGAATTACTCTTTCGGGGGTGGTTATTTAACGAACTAGAGCGGGATTATTCACCCAGTATCGCAACTGTGGTCAGTAGCTTGATTTTTGCGATCGCCCATTTTATCCGCCCCTTGTCAGAGCTGATTGCCGCTTGGCTCACCTTTCCGGCTTTGTTGATTTTAGGGCTGTCTTTAGCTTGGGCAAAACGAGCCACTGGCGGACAAATTGGTCTACCGATCGGCCTCCATGGAGGATTAGTCGGAGGTTACTACATTCTGAATGTAGGCAAGCTAATCCATCCAGTGGCAACGGTACCCACTTGGCTGACCGGAATGAATGGCAATCCGCTAGCAAGTTTTCCAGGCGTGATGACCCTGGGGTTGATGGCGATCGGGCTCCGGAAGTTGATGCAAGTCCGCGAGCGATCGGCCAAAATTTTGAAAGGGTAATTTTTTAGCCACCAAACAACTCCACCCCCGTAGGAATGGAGTTGTTAGAACTTGAATTTTTTCCTTAAGGAAGATAGAGCAGTCGCATTAACGAGTCAATGCGGGTTCTTTTTTCACTACAGCGATCGGTGCAGTTAATGCCTCTTCTAACGGAGCACGCCCCACCCGTTCCTCTAGAACCTGCATGACTTCCCGGCCAAAATCATTGGGATTGCGTTTCCAGGCTTGCAAACACACTTCCCCAAAAAACGCACCCAGGGGTTCTGGATTCCACAGCAGCTTACGGGCATTCCAGGGCATCTGATTCATGGGATCGTAGCTGCGATCGACGATGTTATTTTCAAAGGCGTAATCTTCCAGATGCGTGTGGGGTTGCAGCCCAATAAAGAAGATGGCAGGCTCCACTTTATCCGCCCCAAAGACTTCTTCTAAGGCCCGGTGGTAGGCGATCGTCTGCCGCACCGTTTCAAAGGTTTCATCAATCACATTAAAGGAATAGTTGACTGAAACAAGATCGTTGAACCCCGCAGCTTTGAGATCACGACAGTTCTGCAACACCGTGCGCAGGTTATAGCCCATGCGCATCTTGCGCACCAACTCTTGGGATCCGCTAGTAATGCCGATCTCAAAATAGTTCATGCCTGTCTGAACCATCAAATCTGCCAGTTCTGGATCCAAGTTATCTGCTCGAATGTAAGCTGCCCAATGGATGTCGGTCATACCCGCAGCAATAATTTTCCGCAGCAACTCCTTAGCATCGTCCATAAAACGCCGCGCCGGAATGAACTGCGCATCGGTAAACCAGAAGTTGCGAATGCCCCGATCGTAGAGCTGCTGCATTTCCCGCACCACTTCATCGGCGGGATTAATCCGCACCTGCTTGCCCTCAATCACGGTGTAAACGCAATAGCAGCAATTATGGGGACAGCCCCGTTTGGTTTGCACGCCCACATAGAAGTCATCGGACTGGAAATAATATTCAAACTCCGTCCAAATTTTTTCAATGTAGTCGTAATTGCAGGCCGTTTTCTCGATCGCGGCGGGTTGCTCATGGATCAGACGCTGGCGGGGCTGTTCCATTCCTGCGATATAACACCGTTCCTGGGCAATGCTTTCCTTACGAATCAGTTTTTCCAGCAGCGCTTCACCTTCACCTACGGAAATAATGGTGCCCTTGGGAAGCTTATTGCCCAATTGCTCATAGAACACACTAACTGCGCCGCCGCCAACCACCGTCGTGACATCGGGCACATACTGTTGAGCCCGTTTGATCCCGCGCTTAATTAGAGTCTGGTTGCGCCACAGCTCCCCGTAGTAGGAGGTCAGCATCCGCAGGCCCCCGATCGCGCCCCGCAGTTTGAGAAGTGGGTTCAGGGAATAGTAAAACTCAAAGGCATTTTGTAAGGGATTGCCTCCCCGCCCGCCCACGGGTGCGTAGATTTGGATATCTCGCCAGGAAAAGACAAGGAGATTCGGCTGGAACTGGTCGATCGCTGATTCCATGGCGCTGACGTAGTCCAGAGGTGGCACCGTCCCCAGATCAAAGATTTTCTGTTCGATCCCAGGAAAAAGCTTATGGACGTGGTCGGCCAAATAGACAACCCCAATGGGGAAAATGGGGTTACAGGGCAGCCGGACGTAGAGAATTCGAGCATCCATAGGAAATCCACAGGGCAAATTCAGGCGTGGGAATTGTGGGGATCAGTTCACTCCACAACAAATCTGAAATGAACTTTCACATAACTTTACGATACCACCGGAACCTTGTCCCTGGTTGGATTTTCCAAGAATTTGCCAAGGTTCTCTAAACCCAGGACATTTGAGGCTCCACTTACCCTCCCTCGGCACGCCTCAAGCACTCGTCTCAAGCACCAGAGGGGATCAGACAATTGGCCCCAGCATTCCAACACGTTTCTCATAATTATTATTTTGCTATGAATAATTAATACAAATAAAAGATGGTAGTTGTCTTGACAGTTCCCTGGGATCGTGGGGTGTTAGTGTTCAAAGTGAGTTCAGTTTCGTTATCCTCACATCTGGGATGTCATCCTTAGGGCACTATGGCACAAATTTTTGATCCACTACCGTCTGAGACGTCTGCTCGATTAGTCTGTTGCTATCTCAATGCAACCAGTCAGATTCAAGTTGTCCGAATTACCAACATTCCAAAGTGGTACTTTGAGCGTGTGGTTTTTCCAGGTCAGCGTTTAATGTTTGAGGCTTTACCGGAAGCCCTGCTGGAGATCCATACGGGGATGATGGCAAGTGCAATTTTATCGGATACGATCCCTTGCCATAAGCTTTGTGTGCAGGCAGCTCCCATGGTGCAAGTTATGCCTGAACAGGTGATTGAAGAACGGAATGAAGGACTTGTTCGGGCAAATGCCGCGATCGCGTCCTAGCCATCCTACCGAAGCACATCTGGAGATCACCAACACATCTGGAGATCACCAACCAGGTAAGTCCGTTAAGCAGACGAGTCCAAAGCAGACTCTTCATCGCTCAATAAGAGGCAAAGTTTAGAACGACTGAGTTTGACTATTGCATTGTTTGACTATTCCGTTTAGTAATCAGTTTTGCGCAGCGGAGAAAGTGACTAGCAACTTTCTCCGCTTTTTTCTTTGTTTGGGTCAATTTTTGGCAGGCTTGGCTCCTAGCTGGGGATAAACCTACGGCCTGTTTGTTTGCACCTCACCCTTCCACCAGCGATCGTCTTGAATGAGGGTATGTACAGTCCACTCCTCAGCAGTCTCCGGAAAATCTAAGCAGTAGTGGCCGCCACGACTTTCGGTCCGAAAATAGGCGCTGCGTAGAATCAAATGAGCGATCGTCAATAGATTTTGGAGTTCGCCCCACTGCCTCAATGCGCCTTCCCCTTGTTCCTGATCTGCTAGAAACAAGGTTTGCCCAGGATGAATCTGGCGAAGCGATCGACTCACTTCCAGGTCAGAAAATTCTGTTTGCCACTGCTGAATCTGAGTTAATGCGGTTTCTAAATAGGAATGCTCCCGACAAATTCCTGCACTTTGCCAAACTAGCCTGGGTAGTTCCAGTCGAATTTTTTGGATCCAATCCATTTCAGTAGGCGAAATGGGTGAGAGGACGATCGGCACAGGGACATCCTCTGGATGAGTAACGTTTTCTCCAGAAATGTCAGGCGGAAACTCTGGAGCAGCCACAGAAGACTTAGCAACAGGGAGACTTCCAGGATCAAGCTGAGCCAATTGCGCCCCAAATACAATACATTCCAACAGTGAGTTACTGGCCAGCCGATTTGCCCCATGGACCCCAGTGCTCGCCGTTTCACCCACGGCATAGAGTCCGGGAATGGAAGTGCGATTCATCGTATCTGCAAGGATACCGCCCATCCAATAATGCGCTGCTGGAGCCACTGGAATGGGATCCTTCAGAATATTAATTCCCCACTGTTGGCAGACTTGAATGATGTTCGGAAACCGATGGTGGATGCGATCGGGGGGAATGGGCCGTAAATCGAGCCAGACGTGGGCACTGGCGGGATCCGTCTCAGTTTTTTGCAGATGGCTGAAGATTGCCCGACTAACCACATCTCGGGGCGCTAATTCTCCTGCAGGATGGTAATCAAAGGTAAAGCGGCGGCCCGTTTTATCAATTAAATGGGCTCCTTCTCCTCGGACAGCTTCGCTGATTAAAAAGCGGGGGGCTCCGGGTTGCGTCAGGGCAGTGGGGTGAAATTGGAAAAATTCTAAATCGCGCAGAAGGGCACCCGCTCGATGGGCGATCGCTACACCATCCCCCGTACTGACCTTGGGGTTAGTCGTCTGGGCAAAGACCTGACCACCGCCACCCGTTGCCAGCACAACAGCTTTGGCTGCGATCCACTGAATTTGATTCTGATAAACCAAACAAACTCCGTGACATCGGCCCCCTTCCATCCACAGTTCCAGGACACAAGCTGGGGAAAACACCTGAACGTTGTCACGAGCCAGAACATGATTTGCCAAGGTACTCACCACTGCGCGGCCTGTGGTATCCGCAGCGTGGAGCACTCGGCGTCGGGAATGGGCCGCTTCTAAGGTTAGGGCGAGTTGATCGTCTTGGCGATCGAAGGCCACCCCGAGATCGACTAAATCATGGATACAGTCTGAAGCGTGTTCCACAAGAAACTTGACCGCATCGTAGTCGCACAGCCCGACCCCAGCTTTCAAGGTATCGGCAATGTGAAGCTCAGTAGAATCTTCCGAAGAGACAACGGCAGCAATGCCCCCTTGAGCCCAGTCACTGGCCGATCGAGACAGTTTGTCTTTACTGATCAAGCCAACTTGTAAATGTTTTGGTAAGCACAAGGCACTGTATAGTCCTGCGGCCCCCGCACCCACCACCAAAACATCAAATTGCCTATCCACCCTGTGCCCATCCACGATCGGTCTCTCCTCGGTCGATTCGGTCATTGAGAAACAGTGTTGAGAAACGTGTTGAGAAATCGCTTAGTAATAAAAAACTCTCTGCAACACGAGCAGGTCGAGCACGGTGCAGAGAGCAATCAAAAGTTCAGTTTGATCCGTGATACAGAACTGGATGACGCCTTCTCTGGAATTGTTGGTGTTGAATCCTGGGAATTAGCTGCGAGTGCCTGAGCCTACCCGATTCAACCCAATTGAATCTTCCAGCACAAATTAGCGGTAAATCCCATTGTTGATACGATCGCCACCTTCCACAAGGGCAGAATCCGGATCCGTAACCGTAAACTTATCCAGGTACCCTTCAAGAACAGACTTCTGTTCAGAGGTCAGACCAGGAATGTTTAAGACATCATTGACTTGAGAATAGGGCGCATTTTTGACAATGATACCCGCCAGTTTGGGGTACATCCCTGGTAAATCACGGAAATAACGAACGTTGGTGTTATTCAAATCCAACTTCTTACCAAACTCTGTGGCCAATTTATCCGACATAGCATTCCGGAGCTCACCCGCTTCCGCAGCTAGGACAGGCGTAGATTGCATCCAGAAACCGCCACCGCCACCCCAACTAGCCGCCATTGCGCTTGGGACATTACCTAGCCATCCTAGACAGCCCACGATGATGCTGAGAACGGATAGCCACCGAACAATACGCTTCATGAATTTAACCCTCCCACTCGAATCGAGCAGACTCTCTACACAGCTTTATTAGAGACTATCATTTCTCTGTTACGGTGTCGTTATCAAGTAGGGGAGAGTTCTCAGGATTCTTAACAATTGTTAGAACGGTTAGGGAAAAGAACCGTTAAGAATGCGGAGTAGCAGCCTGTCGAAGCAAAAACTCATTGACTTTTTGAAAGGACGCAGCATAGGCATTGGTCGGTTCATCGTAGCCCTTCAGATTGACCGTATGTTGCTTGAAAGGATCGCAGGCAATCAGCAGCGGCACCATGTATTGATAGGTGGTTTCACCGATCGCCACATCGCGCCCAATCTGTTTCGTAATCGTTTCTAAGCGAAAGGCTGCATTGACGGTATCTCCTAGGGCTGTATAGTCTGGTCGATCTCCAGAACCTGTATTGCCGACCATAGCATAGCCTGTGTTAATCCCTGCTCCAATCCGCAACGGGAAGGGGACAGGATAGATTTGGGAGAGTTCATTCGTCATTTGGTGCAGTTCGTCCACAGATTGCACCACCGAGAGCATTTCCTGGGGACTCACCTCTTGGGTTCCATGGATCCAAACTGCCATGACAGCATCTCCAATATATTTATCCACCCAGCTACCATGGTTGCGGATGATATCCCCCGCTCGTCGGAACCATTGACCAATCATTTCCGACAAGACTCCTTCATCCAGTTGTCGGGTTAACACCGTGTAATCCCGAATATCAATCACCAGTACAGAAATCAGGCGACGCACATGCAAGGTTGCGGTAGCCGTAAATTCACGGGATTCGTCATCCTGTTCCAAATGGTGGGTAGGACAGTAAAACTCCAGCTCTGTTTGCCCAAAAGTTAAATGATCTCCATTGCGAAGCGTAACCGGAACACTGACTCGACGACCATTGACAAAGGATCCATTACGACTACCTAAATCAATCAGGTAGATTTCACCATTTTCCATACTTTGCAGCATGGCATGGTTACGAGAAATCCACCGATCGCCCAGAACAAAGTCATTTTCATCCCCTCGTCCGATCGTCCAGCAAGTTCCTTCATTCAACAGCCATCGCTGACTACCCGAGTCAGTGCGCAAAAGTAGATGTGGAGCGGGTTGAACAGTAACCACAGGTGTGTGCCAAATAAGCCTTACAAAAAATCCTCACATCTGAGATTCCTTTGCATTGGAAAATCAAAGATGCGAGCAAACCTGGGAATTTTAAAAAATTCGTATCAATCCCAGAGTATTACAGGAATCCCGAATTACTTTAGGAATCCCAAATAATTACAGGAATTCCAGGTTGAATCAAGCAACCCGGTCAATTTCAAAGACTCAACAGGAAAACCACCAGTGTGAGGATCAGGCAAACCTTAAATAGAGCAACCCGAAGAAAGCTGAACTCGAAGACAGCGCAACGAGACAGCTCACTGGTTTTAAAGGAGTTGCTTTCAAGCAGTCACTCAAAATCACTTCTTTGAGTGAGTTGCAACGTGAACCTCAAAGATTGTCATCAACGGGAACGACCACAGCAAGTGAAAACATTCAATGCAGACACTTGATATTCCTAACTTAATCTGATGATCCTGCCTTACGCAAGTAAAGCAGCAACCCAAAATAGACCATCTACCAAAATTGTACTGAGAACAGCTCCGCCAAAAGCTAACCAATGGAGAGAGGGACTGCGAATAGTTCCTAGACCAATGGCCAGAAGTAGTGCCCCTAATAAAATGATCCACAACTGCCCCCAGGGCGTATTCATCTGGGTGAGTGCAACGTGAAAGATTGGCTCAACATTACTGGGTTCTTGCATCAGCTGTCGCCAAGCAGGAATCAGATCCACTGCGTAAAAGTATAAATCTGTAACGGCAGTTCCCAAAAGCGATCCAAGGTAGAAAAGGTTACCGATTTTGCACCACCCTCGGGCAAGTCCCCACAGGGCGATCGGCAGCGCGATCGCTTCAACAGGTAAATGTAAGGTCGGTTCCCAGCGTAACCAACCCCAATACAGGGAACCCGCCAGCCAAGTCCAAGTAAACCCTGTCAGGAGTTCACCCCAAACCCGCGTTCTGGATTGTTGCGAGAGGTAAATACTTAGCCATGCCCAGACGATCGTGCTAATTAGGCTGACCGCAGGCAACGATCGAACGAGGGGGGCTTGGAAAAAAACGGGGACTGAAATTAAAAAGACTGAACCTGCAATCACCCTCCAACGCTGAGATAATGAGAACTGAAACAAAGGAGCACTGATTGAAGATTCAGTTGCTCGGACAATGGTTTGGGGATCGCGAGGGTAAGTAATCAACGGAATTCTGAAAAGCTGATTAATTTAGTTTACCTTACTTAACAGTACCACACTCTTCTCAATAGCCTGTAGTTTACGCACACATCGCTTCATCATCGCTTCATCTAGGTGGCTGTCCCATTGTTGAAGAGTGCAATGTTTAAGAATGTAACGATCGCCCTAGCGAAATGATCCTATATTCAATCAGCCTGGTTCAATCAGCCTGCTTGTCCCTTCATCACTTGTTGCGGATTGTCGCTTTCCAATGGCGTATTGATGAAGGGGAGGTTAACGAAATTGCTAAATCAACTTTGCGACTGAAATTTTGCAACTGAAATGCTGTCCGATCGTCATCTCAGCGACATTTCTCAGTTACACAGATTTTGTCACAATACAACAGCTAAGTAAAAATCAACATTTATGATTGGGATGCCCTTTGCAGAGATTGAGCCAATGCTATTGGCGGAGGCAGGAGTGACGCCGTTTGTTCAAGCCTTCCAGGGCATTGTCTTGGGAATTGTGCAAGGGATCACAGAATTTTTGCCCATTAGTAGCACGGCCCATCTGATCATTTTCCGGGACTTGCTGGGCTGGGAAGCGGTCAGTTGCACCGAAGCATTGGCCAGCATTCCACCGGACTGCATCCCCAAACCCGGTTGGAGTAAGGCAGCGATCGACGCCATCCAATTTGGCAGCGTGGTTGCGGTTTTGATTTACTTCTGGAAGGATTTTGATTTCTTAGTGCGGGGGGCGTGGCAGGCTTTTCAGCAAAAGGATTGGCGACGGGAAGAATGGAGAATTCTCCTGGGCATCGCGATCGGAACCGTGCCCGCTCTACTGGGGGGATTGGTGCTGAAGATGTCAAAGGTCGAACTGGAAAGCCCAATGATAATTGCCATCATGTCGATCGTCATGTCGCTGTTACTAGGACTAGCGGAAAAAATCGGCAGTCGTAAACGGCGATTTAGCCAACTGAAAACCAAGGACGGCATTCTCGTAGGCTTAGGGCAAATGGTTGCGCTGTTACCCGGAGCATCCCGATCGGGGTCTACGCTCACCACTGCATTATTCCTAGGACTGGAGCGGCAAACGGCAGCACGTTTTTCCTTCCTCCTCGGTTTTCCAACGTTGGCGATCGCGACCTTGGTGCAGACTAAAGATGTGGTAAAAGAATCGGCCATGGCCTTTCCTTTGCTGGTGGGAATTATTTCGACGTTTATTTTTTCGTACCTCTCGATCGCTTGGTTGCTCAAGTTCTTACAAAAACAAAGCACCTGGGTCTTTGTCTGGTACCGCCTCGCCTTTGCCGTCTTTCTATTTGCATCCATTGGACTGGGGTGGCTTAAGGGATAGACTGAAGGACGAACCCATCTTTCAAGTCAGCAGCCGTTATTGCCATGAGTGAGTCTACGATCCATCCTGCAATTATTAGTCAGGTCTTGCCCGAGTCGATCGCAGCGGAAATTGGCTTTGAGGCAGGGGATGCGATCGTGGCGATTAACGGCCAGAAACCCCGCGATTTGATTGATTACCAATTTTTCTGCGCGGATGAATATCTTGAATTGGAAGTGCTCGATCGTAAAGGCCGCGCCCACACGATCGAAATTGAAAAGGACTATGACGAAGATCTCGGGTTGGAGTTTGAAACCGCTCTGTTTGACGCACTGATTCAATGCACTAACCGCTGTCCTTTTTGCTTTATCGATCAGCAGCCTCCGGGCAAGCGAGAAACCCTGTACCACAAGGATGACGACTACCGTTTGAGCTTTCTCTACGGTAGTTATCTGACGCTGACAAATTTGCCCCAACGGGAATGGGATCGGATTGCGGCAATGCGCTTGTCGCCGCTGTATGTGTCCGTCCATGCCACAGAACCGGAGGTTCGATCGCGGCTCCTGAAAAATCCACGGGCAGGGTTACTGTTGGAGCAGTTGGCTTGGTTTGAGCAAAACGAGTTACAAATCCATGCCCAAGTGGTTCTCTGTCCTGGGATTAACGACGGTGAACACTTGACACGCACCCTCACGGATTTAGCCAAATTTCACCGGGGCGACTTTCCCGCAGTCCTCTCCGCTGCCGTTGTCCCCGTAGGCTTGACGCGCTTTCGGCCCGACCAGGATGAGTTGATTCCCGTATCGCCAGAAAAAGCCCAGGAAGTGATCCACCAGGTTCAAGCCTTACAGCAGCAGTTCAAGAAAGAATTGGGTTCGACCTTTGCTTGGTTGGCCGATGAGTGGTTTTTGATTGCGGGGATGGAAGTACCGGCAGAAAAGCATTATGAGGACTATCCCCAGATTGGCAATGGTGTGGGGTCGATTCGCTTATTCCTCAAGGATTTTGAAAAACAGGCACGCAAACTGCCAGCCCAGATCGATCGGCCTCGGCGCTTAACCTGGATCGTGGGCAATGCCGTGGAACTCGCGTTTCAGCCAATTTTGCAACGGTTGAATCAAGTGGAGAACCTAGAAGTAACCCTAGCGGCACTGAATAGCCACTATTGGGGACAGAGCATTACCGTGACAGGACTCTTGACGGGACAGGATATCGTGGAGCGGCTACGGGGACAAAACTTCGGGGATGGGATTCTTTTACCCTCTTTAATGCTGAAATTGCATTCCACCCTTTTCTTGGATGATATGACTGTGGAGCAGGTGGCCAAACAGTTGCAGACCCGGATTTGGATTGTGGATGGAGCCGATGGTTTGGTGCAAACCTGTGCCGATTTGGATCTGGAACAGGCGATCGAGGGTGGAGTTTCAGCACCAGCAGCCCCCGCCGGAGTTGGGTAAATTGCAGGCTTTCAACATGACTGAACGTTAAATAGCTTGACAGCCTTGTAATAAACCACGCCGCAACCAGTACCCGATCGTAGAGTGAAATGCAGATTTAGGTGATCGCTCAGGAGCACTTCTATGGGACAACGGTTTCAACGGCGACGGTTTCTGCAACTGGTAGGCTGGACGATTGCAGGTGCAGGATTAACGGCCTTTGGCATTCCGCCCCGGCCTGCTTCCCAACCGCGATCGTTCCCACCCAGCCCAGCCCCCGATCTCCAACCCGTCCGATCTAACCCGCGATCGAACACGGGATCCAATAAGACAATTTCGATCGGCCTGCTTCACTCCCTTAGTGGCAGGATGGCGATCGCGGAGAAAAGCACCTTGGATGCCGAATTACTAGCCATTGAAGAAATTAATAAAACAGGCGGCATTTTAGGCCGAGAAATTGAACCGATTCTTGAGGATGGGGCTTCAGATTGGGTTCAGTTTGCAGAAAAAGCCCAAAAACTAATTCGCCAAGACCGAGTGCTGACTATTTTTGGCTGTTGGACTTCCGCTAGCCGTAAATCAGTATTGCCAGCATTTGAAACTGAAAATTCTATGCTCTGGTATCCCGTCTATTACGAAGGACAGGAATGTTCTAAAAATCTCTTCTACACGGGAGCCGTTCCTAACCAGCAGGTGGAACCGAGTGTCGATTGGATGCTCAAAACCTTTCCAGGACAAACCTGTTTTCTTGTCGGGTCGGACTATGTCTATCCTCGGGTGATCAATACAGTTCTCAAAACTGTAATTTTGGCGAAAAAAGGGACTTATATCGGAGAGGAATATTTACCGTTAGGTGATGCCAATGTGGATCTGATCATTCACAGAATTCGTCAGGCGATGCCAAAGGGGGGCGTCATTTTGAATTCTCTGAATGGCGATTCTAATATTGCACTTTTCACAGCCCTCAAACAGCAGGGCATGACGCCAAAGCGCTATCCTGTCCTGTCGTTCACTATTAGCGAAGAGGAAGTCGCAGCGATCGGCTCAGAATATCTCATGGGCCATTACGCAGCCTGGAACTATTTCCAAACCCTGAATAGCGAAGCCAACCAGAAATTTGTCAAAGCCTTCCATGGCAAATACGGATCCGATCGCCGTTTGAATGATCCCATAGCCTCGGCCTACACAGCGGTTTATCTCTGGAAACAGGCCGTCGAAAAAGCGGGAACAACGAAGGATTTAGAAGCCATTCGACGGGCCACCATTGGCCAGACAATGGTATCTCCCATGGGACGTGTCACCATCCACCGCAACCACCATCTCTCTAAGCCGTTTTACATTGGTAAAGTGCGATCGGATGGCTTATTCAACATTGTCTACGGATCTACAGGGCCGATCGCGCCTGTTCCCTGGAGTCAAGCAATTGCTGCGACCAAAGGGTACGCTTGTGACTGGACAGATCCCAAAAAAGGAGGCAAATTCAAAACAAAAAAGGACACTCATAATGAGATGTCCTAGGATTTTCAGAAAAAACGGTAGTTTGGCACTAAACGACGCCAAAAGCTAGGCAACGCCAAAAACTTGATCGATTAACTTAGTGACCTTAGAACCAGAGTCGATCGATTCCAAAGGATCCTTCCGGAGACGATGCCGCAGACACAGAGGCGCAATCCGCCGAATATCATCCACCGTCACTTCCGTCCGACTTTCGTAGGCAGCCAGTGCTTTCGCAGCGCGGTTCGTCACAATGTCGCCCCGCAGTCCGTCTACATCCAATTCGGCACAGAGCTGAGAAATCTTGACCCGCAGTTCATGGTCGATCGAAACCCCTTTCAAACGCTCTTGAGCTTCCACAATCCGCCGCTGTAACTCATCCTGCTTCGCTTGGTATTGCACCAAAAACTGGGCAGAGTTGGCGTCAAATTCGGTGCGCTGTTCCACAATTTGCACTCGCAGTTCCGGATCCTTGACTGTACGAATTTCAGCATGCATCCCAAAGCGATCGAGCAATTGGGGCCGCAATTCTCCTTCTTCTGGGTTACCGGAACCCACTAAGACAAAGCGGGCTGGGTGTCGGATGGAAATGCCTTCCCGCTCTACAGTGTTCCAACCGGAGGCAGCTGAATCCAGCAACACATCCACCAAGTGGTCATCCAGCAGGTTGACTTCATCCACGTAGAGAATACCGCGATTTGCCTTGGCCAGCAGACCTGGTTCAAAGGCTTTGACCCCTTCTGAAAGCGCTTTTTCAATATCGATCGTGCCACAAACTCGATCTTCCGTTGCCCCCAAGGGCAGATCCACCATTTGGACTTTTTTCTTGGCCAGGGCTACGGATTCACCGCGATCGATCCGTTGGCGAATTTCATCGCTCATCAGTTCTAAATCACTGGGGTGGCTATTAAACGGATCCTCTGCTACCACCTCAATTTCCGGCAGCAAATCCGCCAAGGCACGAATCGTCGTCGATTTTCCCGTACCGCGATCGCCCATAATCATTACCCCACCAATTTTGGGGTCAATGATATTGAGGATCAGCGCCAATTTCATTTCCTCCTGACCAACGATGGCGGTGAAGGGAAACACGGCACGACGACGGGTTTGGGTTGGGGCTTCAGGAGTAAATACCACAGGATTTTCTCTAGTACAGGAGTTAAAGGTCGTTTATTTTGCGTTCCCTATTCTCTCACATTGCTGGAACGGGCGGGGCTGTCCTGATTGAGGTAGGGACGATCGCCCCTACCCTGCAAAAATAACGCTGGGATAACTGGCCTTATCACCGCCCAGACGTTAGCCGAGATTGCGACTTATACCTTGGTTCAAGACTGACGCCTTGGCTATAATTAATACCCTCGGTAAAACTAATACCCTCGGTAAAACTCGCCTCGGTTAGACCTTAAATTTCTCCGTAATCCGCTTCATGGCCTCTTCCACATTGGCACGGCTGTTGAAGGCAGAAATGCGGAAATAGCCCTCGCCCGCAGCCCCAAAGCCCGAACCCGGTGTTCCGACAACGTTGCAGGTTTGCAGCAACTTATCAAAGAAGTCCCAGCTAGATAGACCATTCGGGGTCTTCACCCATACGTAGGGCGCATTCTCACCGCCGTAGACTTGGATCCCAGCGGCAGTCAGTTGCTCACGGATAATGCGGGCATTTTCCATGTAGAAGCTAATCAGAGCCTGGGTTTGCGCCCGTCCCTCCGGGGAGTACACGGCTTCGGCTCCGCGCTGCACAATGTAGGAAACGCCGTTGAATTTTGTGGATTGGCGACGGTTCCACAGCCCCCAGAGTTCGATCGTTTGACCATCTTTGGTCTGACCTTTCAAGCTCTTTGGCACGACGGTGAAGGCACAACGGGTTCCCGTAAAGCCTGCATTTTTGGAGAACGATCGAAACTCGATCGCGCAGTCCCGCGCCCCGTCAATTTCAAAAATGGAGTGGGGCAGGGACGGATCTTGAATAAACGCTTCATAGGCCGCATCAAAGAGAATGATCGACCCATGGGTACGGGCATAGTTGACCCAAGCTTGTAAATGCTCTTTGGTCGCAGTAGCCCCAGTGGGATTATTGGGGAAACAGAGGTAAATCAGATCCACCTTATAGTCAGGAATCTCTGCGGTGAAACCGTTATCCGCCGAGATGGGCAAATAGACCAGTCCACCATACTCGCCCTTTTCGTTGACTTCGCCCGTGTGACCCGCCATCACATTGGTATCCACGTAGACGGGATAAACCGGATCTGTGACGGCAATACTGTTATCGTCGCCAAAAATGTCAAGAATATTGCCACAATCACATTTCGAGCCGTCGGAGATAAAGATTTCTGAGGCGTCAATCTCACAACCTCGGGACTGGAAGTCCTGCTGGGCAATTTTCTCTCGTAACCATTCGTAGCCCTGTTCCGGGCCGTATCCCTTAAAGGAGCCCCGATCGCCCATATCTTCAATGGCCTTGACCATGGCATCGCGGCAGGCTTGGGGCAGGGGTTCGGTAACGTCGCCAATGCCAAGACGGATAATTTTGGCATCCGGGTTAGCCTCGGCAAAGGCATTGACCCGACGGGCAATTTCAGGGAATAGATAACCCGCTTTTAACTTAAGGTAATTGTCGTTAATTCTAGCCATTGGGGTACGCTACAGATGTCACTAGGACAGTGTAGCGCCAAGACTTCCCCGAAATAACAGTCGATCGAACCTAAGCGGACAATCTTGGAGCGGGCCGATCGTGAACACAGGCTAGTCAATCCTAGAACTGAGTAGAGAATTCTGAATCAGCAAGTATGATCTGAGTTTTCTGTAGAGATTTATCCCGAGCGGAGATTGATCCCGAGTTACAAATTCTGCCCCCCAGCAAGCCAATCACCAAGCGGGCACTGGGGTATAGCCTGTAACCCAAGGTATCTGACAAACGCAATCAGGTTAGAAACTAGGTATCAACTTGATGCGTCCTGCGTCCAGCTCTTCCATTAAGAGTTCTAGAGCTTCATAATCCACGTCTGAGACATACCCCAGTCGAGAAAGTTCTAAGTTGATAGCATTCTCGATATAAGGAGTTAAACACTTGGTATAGAGGGCCTCTTCTACGAGTCGCCGAATCGTCATAGTTCGCACCTTCAACGCCTACTTCCAAATCATCGGATGATAGGCTGCAAGACTGCGTGATCCGGGGTGATCTCGATCGTGATTCTTATCACCTAGAAAAATCATCACTGCCCCATCCAATCACCCGAGACTGTAAATTGGCTTAATACTGTGGCTTAATACTGTGGCTTGATACTGTGCCTACTCCTAATAAGGCAAGGTGACTTAATCCCAACGACAACTATTAATTTATGAAAAATGCTTTTGGGAAAAAGTGGTTAAAAACCCGGTATTTTTCTGGAATTTACTTTGCTCGACTTTTCCACCGATTCTTGATTCACTGAGTGAATTGATTCATTAATGGATTGCATTTATCAGTTGCTTTGAGGAACAAGTTGACTAAATTTTAGACTTGTCAAGGCTAACCTGATACCGCTCGCGATCAAGATGTTAAGTAAGCTGTTGAATAGAGTTTTGTAGCACTCCAGTCAAACATCCTTTCAACCTTTATTCTTCTAACCCATCCGTTAAAAGAAGTAAAATTCATCACTAATTGAGTGATGAATTTTACAGTTTTTGCTTTTAACAATAAAGGGATAAATCGATGAATTTAGGAAGGCTCTCCACCTTACTTATTAGGGGATGACTTAAGGCTAGGGGTGAATTAAGTGTTTTTTAATACAGTTCTCTGAAATATCACTTACTGAAATTTCAAGATTGCAAACTATCCAATAAAGATTTGGACAAATCCCCTTCTGTAACTGGCCTTCTACCAGACACTGAAGTTATCGTCGATAGCATCCTCAGATTTAAGTTCTCCAAGCAATCTAGCCAGAGGTTTCATTATGCAGAGCGTGCTCACCCGTCCCCAAGGAGCTGTAATTCGTCCCCAAGGACCTGTGATTGCAGCCACCGCATCAGAACTCCATGGTCAATTGACCCAAGCGGTTCTCTCTAATCATTGTGATGCTTTGGTTGTGGATATGAGTCAAGTTGACTCTCTCGATAGCGCAGGCTTGATGGCGCTTGTATCTACACTCCACTTGGCCCAAAAAGCAAACAAACGGTTTACCCTTTGCTCATTGCCTGCACCCATCCGAATTATTTTTGAATTGTCCCAGTTGGATCGGGCCTTTGAAATTGTTGAGCACCCCTCAACCTTTGAGGCAATGGCTGCCTAACGTGCCGCTTTAGAGTTGAGCATAGTCAACGCAAAATGCGTACCAGACTGAGCGCCTAGAATCCTTTGCAGTTTGAACGTAGTTTGAACGCAGCTATCTTAGCAAGGGACTAGGCGCTCCCAATTTTCTCAACCTTACCAACTCTGTTTCTGTCTGGGCGCTTTACTGTAAGTTGATGGATACGTTCTGATCTCCCCCTTCTCAGACTTCTCTCCATCTTCTAGGCAGCCTAGGGTCATGGCCCTATCCCAAAATCCTCGTATACTGAAAACTTGACTAGATCAGAATTCTTGTACTGGGAAAGGTTTTGCTGTGGCTGTTGCCGTTGAAAGTTTGCTGACCCCTGAAATTTTGCGCCCTGCCCGCTACCTGGGCAATGAAGTTGGCGCAGTTCATAAGCCTTGGGATACTGCGATCGTCCGTTGGTCCCTGACCTATCCTGAGGTCTATGAGGTGGGAGCATCCAACCTCGGCCACATTATTCTCTATAGCATTATCAACGCCCAGCCGCGTCAATTGTGCGATCGAGCCTACTTACCCGCACTGGATCTAGCCGAGAAGTTGCGCCAAACCCAGACCCCTTTGTTCGCGGTGGAGTCTCGACGATCACTGACTGAGTTTGACATTTTGGGATTCAGTTTGTCCTATGAATTGGGGGCAACAAATATTCTGGAAATGTTAGATCTGGCAGGTATCCCCCTCACTTGGCAGGAACGGAATGGCACCGACCATCCCCTGATTTTTGCTGGGGGACAAACAGCAACCTCAAATCCAGAACCCTACGCCGAGTTCTTTGATTTCATCGTTCTAGGGGATGGAGAGGAATTACTACCGGAAATTGGGCTGGTTTTGGAAGAAGGTAAGCAGGCTGGCCTTAGTCGGGAAAAATTACTGTTGGATCTAGCTCAAGTGCCTGGTGTCTATGTCCCCCAGTTCTATGACATGGCTCCAGATGGCTCGGTCACACCCAACCGATCGGACGTACCCCAGAAAATCCTGCGTCGTGTCGCTGTTCCCATTCCTGCCTATTCCATCGGTCTAGTTCCCTACATGGAGACGGTTCACGATCGACTAACGGTCGAAATTCGCCGAGGCTGTACCCGAGGCTGTCGCTTTTGCCAACCCGGAATGCTAACCCGTCCAGCGCGAGACGTGGCCCCGGAGGCTGTCATTGAAGCAATCGAAGAAGGCATGCGGGCAACAGGCTATAACGAATTTTCCCTGCTCTCCCTAAGTTGCTCCGACTACCTTGCCCTGCCAGCGGTGGGCATGGAAATTAAAAATCGACTCAAGGACGAAAATATTTCCCTATCACTACCCAGTCAGCGGGTCGATCGGTTTGATGAAAATATTGCCAATATCCTAGGTGGCAATCGGCCCATGAGCCTTACCTTTGCCCCAGAAGCAGGCACCCAACGGCTACGAGACATTATTAATAAAGGACTAACCAATGAGGAACTGCTGCGCGGAGTCAAAACCGCGTGGCAACAGGGCTGGGACAAGGTCAAGCTCTACTTTATGATTGGTCTACCGGGGGAAACCGATGCTGATGTCCTGGGAATTGTAGAGACCCTGGACTGGCTGCGCCGGGAATGTTCTGCCCGAGGACGGCGACGGCTGGACTTCAATGTCACCATTTCCAACTTCACCCCCAAACCCCATACGCCCTTTCAGTGGCACTCCGTTTCCACCACGGAATTTACCCGTAAACAGGAGTTACTCCGATCGGCCTTCCGAGAACTACGGGGCATTAAGGCAAACTTCACCGATGTCCGCATTTCCGCCATGGAAGACTTCGTGGGACGGGGTGATCGCCGCTTATCTGCCGTTGTGCGACGGGCTTGGGAACTGGGGGCCGGCATGGATGCTTGGTGGGAAAGCTTGGATAAAGCCTTTGGAGCTTGGACCCAGGCGATCGCGGAAGCCGGACTGGACTGGAAATATCGCCAAGTCGAAGACGGGGAATGGAACATCTTTGCCGCCGATGAAGATATTGGCGGCTACCGTCTGCCCGATTGTCATAAGCCCCTCCCCTGGGATCACTTAGATACAGGCATTGATAAACAATGGCTACACGACGACCTCAAACGGGCCCTAGAAGCCGCCGTTGTTCCCGATTGTTCCTTTGAGGGGTGTTCCCACTGTGGGGTATGCAGTGTGGACTTTGGCCATAACGTGGTTGTTTCTCCCCCGGCAATTCCTCAGTTCGAAGGACACTTCAAGCCCAATCAAGAGCGAGTGCAACGGCTGCGGGTCTGGTATGGCAAGCAGGGGGATATGGCCTTAGTTAGTCATTTAGATTTATTAAGATTATTCGATCGGATTGTGCGGCGAGCCAGTTTGCCAATTTCCTTTACGGGAGGTTTTCACCCCAGTCCTCGAATTATGCCCGCCAATGCGCTATCCCTAGGGCATACCAGCTCCGGGGAAATTGTTGATTTTGAATTGGCTCAGTCGATCGAGGTTGAAGACTTTCGCCAGCGCCTCGTGGCGCAGTTACCGACTGATCTTCCCGTCTACCGAGTCGAAGCGGTGGATTTGACCCAACCTTCCGCAACAGCCTTACTGGAACGGGCGGAATATCAAATTCAAGTGGAACTTGCAACCCAGTCTGAAAAGCCAGAAAAGCAAGATGACGCCCAACCAAAGGAAGTCATCCCTCAACCTGAACGCATTCCTCAACCAGAGGATTGGGCCAACTGGGTACAACAGGTACTCGCTCAGTCTGAATGCTGGATCGATCGCACAACCAAGTCTGGGAAGGTGATTCCCACAAACCTCCGCGATCGGCTGTTTGAATTAGAGCTCGTTTCAGCGAATGGAACAGGAGCCACACTGCGCTATCTGGGCAGTTGCAAGAACGATGGCACCATGCTGCGTCCCCACGAAATGGGGATTTTGCTAGAACGGGTGATAGCGCAGCCCCTAAGGTTAACTCGGATTCATCGAGTGCAATTAGAATTGGCTGAAGCGGTTCCTGAAGCACCTCGTTGAAATTCCTGAAGCAGTTAGCTGGGATCAGTATGACGGATAGGGTGGTATGCCCTTTTTCAGTTTGTGTCAAGATTTTTAAGGATGGTGCGTGGCAGAATGATCCCGACAAGCTATAATGCTTTGCAATAGAGATTGTTGTGGACGGATCGTCCCTGTTAGGTGCTGCTGGATGTGATTTTGTCACCAAGAACAATCTCCGATAAGCTTAGGTTTTTTACACCTTCTATAGAAATGCGCCGATCCAACTCGTGAGGTTGAAGTTGGTTGATTTCTGGAGCGATCGTTAGCTTCCCGCTGGAAGTCGGTTGCAAGCTAAGGGGGTTTTCTTGAGATGTTTCGGAAACCCAGTTGCAATCCTGTCCACTCACCTCAAGGTTTATTTTTTGGTTTATTTCCAAATCGATTCGCGCTGAATTCAGCCATCCACCAGAAGTGAACGATCCTCGGAGGGGCTGATCGACGCCAAATTTGAGGAAGTTGAATGTCAAAGCAAATTGTTATTGCAGAACAACACCGCATTGCGGCTGTTTTCGCAGAAGATCAGATTCAAGAACTAATCGTTGCAACGGGAACCCATCAGGTCAGTGATATTTATCTCGGCATTGTTGAAAATGTCCTTCCCGGCATTGATGCAGCCTTTGTCAATATTGGGGATTCTGAACGAAATGGGTTTATCCATGTCAGCGATCTAGGTCCCCTACGGCTCAAGCGATCGGCGGGGTCAATCACAGAGTTACTGGCACCGCAGCAAAAAGTACTAGTGCAGGTAATGAAAGAACCGACGGGCAGTAAAGGTCCTCGGCTCACGGGAAATGTTTCCCTTCCCGGTCGCTATTTGGTTTTGATGCCCAATGGACGGGGAGTGAACCTGTCCCGCCGCATTACCAATGAGAATGAACGCAATCGTTTACGTGCCCTAGCGATTTTGATTAAACCCGCTGGCATGGGAATGGTGGTACGCACCGAAGCCGACGGCGTACCGGAAGAAGCCATCATTGAAGATTTGGAAATGCTGCAACGGCAGTGGGAAAACGTCTTGCAGGAAGCTACGTCTACCCGTGCTCCAGCTTTGCTGAACCGAGATGATGACTTTGTACAACGGGTTTTACGGGATGTCTATAGCGGCGATGTCAACCGCATCGTTGTGGACTCGGTTCCCGGCCTGAAACGGGTTAAGCAACACTTGACCAATTGGGGGGGCGGTAAACTCCCCCAAGGCGTGTTGATTGATCAGCACCGCGATCGGGGGTCGATTCTGGAATATTTCCGGGTGAATGCGGCCATCCGCGAAGCCATGAAACCTCGCGTGGATCTGCCTTCCGGGGGCTACATCATTATTGAAAAAACCGAAGCGTTAACCGTTATCGATGTCAACTCCGGTTCCTTCACCCGATCGGCAACGGCCCGCGAAACCGTCCTCTGGACCAACTGCGAAGCAGCAACAGAAATTGCTCGTCAGCTACGCCTACGAAATATTGCAGGGGTAATTGTGGTGGATTTCATCGATATGGAATCCCGTCGCGACCAGTTGCAAGTGCTGGAACACTTTAATAAAGCTCTCCGGGCTGATAAGGCGAAACCCCAAATTGCTCAATTAACAGAACTAGGCTTGGTTGAGTTAACGCGTAAGCGCCAAGGGAAAAATATTTACGAACTCTTCGGTCAACCCTGTCATACCTGTGCTGGATTGGGGCTAACGGCTCAGCTACCAGGTGAAGGGGTGTCTGCGATCGATCTAGCCGCTGTGGAACGTCTAGCTGCGACAGAGCCCCGCGATCGTATCGATCGTGGGAGCGAAACCCGTCGGGCCGAGTCTCGTCGCGAGCCCCAGCCAAGCTACGAAGCTCCCCGTCCTAACTTTGACGAATTTGAGACTGAATCCAACGAAGGGGATTTAGAGCTACTGCACCATCCCAGCTACCAAGAACGGGGTCGGAGCCGTCGCCGTCGCCGTCGTCCAGGAGACCCCTTTGTCAAAGAGACCTTTAGCAAAGAACCCTTCAGCAAAGAACCGTCACCTAAAGACTCTCTAGCGACAAAAGCTACACCTTGGGAAGAATCCAGTCGTTACCCGATCGGAACTGGATCACCCATGCCATCTCTCGCCCGAGGCAATGGAAGCCCTGTCCCTGTAGAAGAATCTCCCGTTCGAGAAGCTCGTCCGGAGCGCGGAGAACGTCCGGAGCGAGAAGAACGTCGCAGTCGCAGTCGCCGCGATCGTTTCCCGACTGAACCCCCAGAAATTGTGCATGTGGAAATGACCGAAGAGGAACAGGAAGTTTATGCTTTGATGGGAGTGTCTCCCCTCATCCTCTCGCCTCAGGAGGTTAAAAACCCGAAAGCAGCTCTAATTTCTGTTTTTTTGCCGGGAGAAGCGCCCCCTGTACCCGAAACTTTCGCTACCCCGATCAGTGATTACGAAGAAGGAGAGGAGTTGGAGGTTGCCACTGCAAAATTTGCGGCAAGTTCGATGACAGCTCTAGAGGAAAGCAGCGAAGATGAATCATTTGCCAGTGATTCTGGATTCTCTAGACCTTCGCGTGCTCCCATGGAGGAACCCAGCAATTTTGAACAAGGTTCTGACGATCGTAGTTCTGATAACGACGGTCGAATCCGCCGCCGCCGCCGCCGTTCCTCAGCAGTCTTAGAAGAAGATTAATTGATATCCGGGCTTTACCATTGCCAAGAGCTTTGGTTTTCCAAGCTTTTTCAGGGAATCTTTCTCAGGCAATATTGGGTTAAATTGAGTTGAACTAAGTGACACTTCTACTCCGTGGAAGTGTCACTTAACCTATGGGCTTAAAATACAAAAACGCTAAACCGTGTAATCACATTTTGCATCATGTCTTGCATAACAGCGCAAAGGTATCAGCACAAAGGTATCAGCACAAAGGCGGTACGGAACCTTTCGATGGGCAATATCGCAATAGCAACACTTCAATCACGGCCTTTCGATAACAGTATTTCAACCATTATTTTGATCGCTAATATTTAATCGCTAACCTCAGTGAGTATTTATACTCAGTCAGCATTTATTAGATGGCGTTGAATGGAAAGCTGGAGGAGAATCTAGATGGTACAGGATCCAACGCTAACCATAGAGCAGGGCTTTTGGACAACAGGATTACTGCGCGTTGCAGGAGTTGATGAAGCAGGCTTAGGGTGCTTAGCAGGGCCGATCGTTGCAGCAGCCATCATTTTGCCGCCAGGAGTGACCCCGATTCCAGGGGTGCGCGATTCTAAACAAGTCTCTGCGGCCAAACGGATTCAGTTGTTACCCCACATCCAAGCTCAAGCAATCGCTTTGGGAGTGGGCATGGCCTCGGTGGAAGAGGTTGATCAATGGAACGTTTTACGGGCATCCTACCTAGCCATGCAACGGGCACTGTCGCGGGTTGCGCCCGTGGAACATGCTTTGATTGATGGACGAGAAATCCACCGGGCCGATCTCGGCAATGTAACCACCATCATCCATGGAGATGCTCTTTCTTACAGCATTGCCTGTGCCTCGATCGTAGCAAAGGTACGACGTGACCGGCTCATGCAACGTCTGGCACAACGTTATCCCGGCTATGGCTGGGAACAAAATGCTGGGTATGGAACCAAGCACCATCGAGAGGCACTACAAACCTTGGGGATTACACCTTGGCACCGCAAAAGCTATGCTCCTGTGCAGGCAGCAATGCAGAATAGGTCGATCCAGACTAGCTTGATATAGACTGTCAAGGAATATAGACTGTCAAGGATTCCTTATTGCCGCCCTCTGTTTATCAGCGCTAGTTCAGCCTGTTGGTGGATTGCCCAGTCTTGATAATCTTGTAAGAGCTGCATCATAAGACGTTGCTTTACCGTTAGTAGAATACTATTTAACAAAGCAGTTCCCGTTGCTTCAATGAGGGATTTCGGCATCAGCTTAAAGGGCATCGGCAGATCCACACCCACCATCAAATCTGCTTGACCTTTCAATACAGTTTCTCCCTGCATCACGACCGGGTAGAGTTCTCCTTCCAAACTGAACTGAAAACGATCGCGAAAGAGTTCCAAGCCTTGCAATTCACATCGAGATGAACTGATCGTGACATGTCCTTGATCGGTCGTAATGACTCGTAGATCCACCACGGGCTTCAACTTCAGGTTCATAAAATTCAACGGAGCCACCCGAAATTGGTAGTACTCATCGTCAAATTGGGTTACACGATCGGGCGTGGCGAGGGAGTAGACTAAACGCTGAGATTGGCGAAGATAGGAGTGAATCGGAATGGGTTGACTGGGAACGCGAAGATCAATGGTTTGAGAGGAGGCGAAGCAAGTATCCATAGACAAAAATGGAGGAAGGGAACCAGAGATTTACGGATTTTCAAGTTGCACTTAATTCAATTTTAGAAAATGAAACCGCTTTCTCAGGATTTTCACTGAAGTATAGGATAGTCAGGTACCCCATCTGGATTACCTTCATAAATTGCAGTTTTTCTTAAATTGCAGGTTTACCGATCCACTGCCTTCCACTGACCCACAGTTTTGGCTGACCAACGCCTTTAGCTGACCTCAGAAATTCTCTTAACTATCAATTAATAATATGCAAGTCACGATTGGCCACCTTGGCCCTACGGGCACCTATGCTGAAATGGCAGCCCTAACCTTTCAAACCTGGCTCCAAGAAGACCGTAGTCAAGCTTCTGTTTTAGCGGCCTATCCCACGATCGCCCAAACCCTCCAAGCCGTAGCCCAGAACCAAGTCGATTTGGCGATCGTTCCCGTCGAAAATTCGGTGGAAGGCGGTGTCACGATGACAATGGATACCCTATGGCAGCTTGATCAGTTACAAATTCAGCATGCCTTGACCATTCCTATCCACCATGCGCTGATTTCCTGTGCCCAGCAGATCGGTGAAATTCAGACTGTCTATTCCCATCCTCAAGCCCTAGCCCAATGCCAACACTGGTTAGCCACCCATCTCCCCCAAGCCCAAGCTCAAGCGACTAACTCCACAACCGAAGCCTTAACGACCCTCAGCCAAAAGCCAACGATCGGCGCGATCGCCTCCCAACGCGCTGCGGCACTCTACAAGCTGCCAATTTTAGCCTGTCCTATCAATGACTACCCAGATAATCAAACTCGATTTCTAGTCCTCAGTCGCGAAGACTCTCCTGGAGGAACTTATACCTCCTTAGCATTTAGCATTGCCGCTAATCGGCCGGGGAGCCTGCTCAAAATGCTACAAATTTTTGCCGATCGAGAAATCAACCTCAGCCGCATTGAATCACGCCCCAGTAAGCGATCGATGGGGGATTATCTGTTTTTCCTCGACCTAGAAGCCGATGCGAGAGATCCCATCACAAAAGCCGCTTTGCGGGCACTCATGGCCCAAGCTGAGACCGTCAAACTGTTTGGCAGCTATGACCTCAAAAATTATACGGAAGCCTCTAAATGATCTCCTAACCATAGGGCAAATGCTTGCTGGCTATGGCTTGCACAGGCTTCTATCGCTAATACTTAGAATCATACTAATTTGGGAAATCGCCCCCCAAAGTATCTTTCAAAACGGTTCTTGCCGCCAGATGTTTGCGCGTCGAGGCTAAAATTTCGATTTCCCGTTCTAACCGGGCTGCTGTGTTTTGAATTTCTAAGAGCCCCTGTTGTTCCTCTGGCACCCCCCGCAGATTACTCGCTACCCAATAGGACAACTCGATCGGAGTTGTAGGTAGGTCATCCGGCAAGTCCATCGTTTCTCCAGTCAATTTACCCGATAGACGAACAACATCCCGCAAAAGTTGATCCACTTCTTGGGTTAAAGGCCGCAAATCCTGTTGGGTCGGTTCATCTTCTAACCATTCCACCAGACCAACACGATAAGGTTTTTCGCGAACATAGTCCAAGACTCGAAATCGTTGCTGGCCTAAGGTCAAGATTTCCATGCGATCGTCAGGGAGACGATAAAACTGAACGATTTCTGCGCAACAACCCACTAATGCAGGCTCACCCTTGACCTGATCCCACATCAACACCCCAAATTGCCGATCGGTTTCAAGAATCGTATTCATCATGATGCGATAGCGAAACTCAAAAATATGCAGCGGGAGTGGCCGTCCCGGAAAAAGCACTAGTCCCGGCAATGGAAAAAGAGGGAGTTCACGAACCGCGATCGAAGAGAAAGCCATGGGAATTGATAGGGATGATGAGAAACGTTTCTTACTTTTCTTAATGTATCCGATTGAGTTACTCAGTCATGTAAGGATGACCAAACATCGACCGAAAATGCACAAAAAACGGTTCTTACTCCACTTGAGTAAGAGCCGTTTTGCAAACCATGATTTTCAAATCATGAATCCGTCAATTGAGATATTAAAGCTTAACTTCAATATCAACCCCTGCGGGCAAATCTAATTTCATCAACGCATCAATCGTCTTAGACGAAGGTTGGTAAATATCAATGATGCGACGGTGGGTACGCGTTTCAAAATGCTCACGGGAGTCCTTATCTACGTGGGGAGAGCGAAGGACACAATAAATCCGGCGCTTAGTCGGGAGGGGAATGGGGCCGATCGCAGTTGCATTAGTGCGATTCGCAGTATCTACAATTTTTTCGCAGGAGGTATCCAGAAGACGGCGATCAAATGCCTTGAGACGAATCCGGATTTTTTGCTGTTGAATCGTTGCCATTAAAAATGCCTGTCTATATTGTCAAGGTTCAGATCACATTCAGCGCTGAAATAACAAAACTGGTGATCAATGCTAAGGTCAACGCTGAGAACAAGAAGGAAAATCACCAAGAATGAATCACAGAAATCACTGGGGGAAATTTATCAATTTCCCCCAGTGACCCTAAGTCATTCTACTTGAGGATTTTGGATACAACACCTGCACCAACGGTACGTCCACCCTCACGGATAGCAAAGCGCATCCCTTGCTCAATGGCGATCGGGTTGATCAATTCCACGGTCATCTTGATCCGGTCACCAGGCATCACCATTTCCGCAGTAGTACCATCGTCAGCGGTGAACGCATTGATTGTACCGGTCACGTCGGTTGTCCGCACATAGAACTGAGGACGATAACCAGGGAAGAACGGCGTATGACGACCACCTTCTTCCTTCTTGAGGATGTAAACCTCGGATTCGAACTGGGTGTGAGGGGTGATAGAACCGGGCTTAGCCAATACCATCCCACGCTCGATATCTTCTTTCTTGATACCGCGCAGCAACAGACCCGCGTTATCCCCAGCTTGACCTTCTTCCAGTTGTTTCCGGAACATTTCAATCCCGGTAACAGTGGTCTTCCGGGTATCACGGATTCCAACGATTTCGATTTCCTCGGAAACCTTAATCATGCCCCGCTCAATCCGACCAGTAGCAACCGTCCCACGACCAGAGATAGAGAATACGTCTTCCACAGCCATCAAGAAGGGCTTGTCCACTTCCCGCTCAGGGGTGGGAACGTAGTCATCCACGGAATCCATCAGGTCGTAGATCTTGTCAACCCACTCATTTTCACCCCGCTGGGTTTTGGGGTTAGCCTGCATTTGCTCCAGAGCCTTCAGAGCAGAACCCGCTGTGATAGGAATATCATCACCAGGGAAGTCGTAGGAGCTGAGCAGTTCACGAACTTCCAGTTCCACCAGTTCCAGCAGTTCGTCATCGTCTACCATGTCCTTCTTATTGAGGAACACGACCAGACGAGGAACACCCACCTGACGAGCCAACAGAATGTGCTCACGGGTTTGAGGCATAGGGCCATCTGCTGCAGAGCACACCAGAATCGCACCATCCATCTGAGCAGCACCCGTGATCATATTCTTCACGTAGTCTGCGTGACCGGGGCAATCCACGTGAGCATAGTGACGGCTTGCAGTCTCGTACTCCACGTGAGCAGTATTGATGGTGATACCACGAGCCTTTTCTTCGGGGGCTGCGTCGATTTCATCATACTTCTTAGCAGCAGCTTGACCCAGAGCAGCCAAGGTCGAGGTGATTGCTGCGGTCAGGGTGGTTTTACCATGGTCAACGTGACCGATGGTACCAATGTTGACGTGGGGTTTAGACCGTGTAAACTTTTCGCGTGCCATTTTCTACAGTTCCTCTTGCAAATTATGCGTTCCCTTTGTTCTTCGCAATGATGGCCTCAGCCACGTTCCGAGGCACTTCCTCGTAGTTGCTGAATTCCATTGTAAAGGTACCTCGACCTTGCGTCATAGACCGGATGTCTGTCGCATACCCAAACATCTCAGCCAATGGAACCTTGGTCACTACCTTTGCAGTGCCCCGTTCCACACCCTGGGCTTCAATGTGACCGCGACGGGAAATCAAGTTCCCCATCACAGTACCCAGGTATTCTTCCGGTGCCTCGACCTCAACTTTCATCACAGGTTCGAGGAGAACCGGAGAAGCTTTCATCACGGCTTCCTTGATTGCCATGGAACCAGCAATCTTGAAGGCCATTTCCGAAGAGTCAACGTCGTGGTAGGAGCCATCGACCAACGTTGCTCTCACATCAATCAGGGGATAGCCCGCGAGAATACCTGATTCACAGGCTTCTTTCATGCCCGCTTCCGCAGGATTGACATATTCTTTAGGCACTGTACCGCCGACGATTTTCGAGACAAACTCAAAGCCGCAGCCTACTTCACCCGGTTCAAGTTCGATCACAACGTGACCGTATTGCCCCTTACCACCGGACTGACGGATAAATTTGCCTTCCGCACGAACTTGCTTCCGGATCGTTTCTCGGTAAGCCACCTGAGGTGCTCCAACATTGGCTTCCACTTTGAATTCCCGCATCATGCGATCGACGAGAATTTCTAAGTGCAGCTCACCCATCCCTGCAATCACAGTTTGGTTTGTTTCAGAGTCAATACTCACCCGGAAGGTGGGGTCTTCCTCAGAAAGAGCCTTGAGCGCCTTGGAAAGTTTTTCCATATCACTCTTGGTTTTCGGCTCTACCGCTACCGAGATAACTGGCTCAGGAATAAACAAGGATTCCAGAACAATATTATCGCCTTCGGGAGCTAACGTATCACCAGTCAAGGTATCGGACAAACCGGGAATTGCACCCAAGTCACCAGCACGAAGCTCATCTACGTCAATTCGCTCATCTGCCTTCAGGACGATGAGACGGGAAACACGCTCCTTCTTACCTTTGCTGGTGTTGTAGATGTAGCTGCCTTTGCTAAGGACACCAGAGTATACCCGCACAAAGGTCAAACGACCTACAAACTTATCAGTCATTACCTTGAAGGCAAGCGCAGCTAGCGGTTGATCATCTCTAGCAGGACGCTCAGCCACAGAACCATCGGGCAAGGTTCCTTGGATAGCTGCTACATCGATCGGAGCAGGCATGTAATCCACGACTGCATCCAGCAATTGCTGCACACCTTTGTTCTTGAAGGCAGAACCACAGAACATCGGAACCATAGAGCCATCCAGCACGCCTTGACGAACGGCTGATTGGATTTCTTCAACGGAGAAGTCTTCACCCGCGAAGTATTTCTCCATCAGATCTTCGCTCGTTTCGGCGACAGCTTCAATCAGCTGCACACGGAACTCTTCAGCTCGATCCTTCAGATCATCCGGCACATCGGTGACTTCGATTTCCTTACCCAAGTCATCTTTGTGGATGTATGCCTTCATACGCACCAAATCCACGATGCCTTTGAAGTTATCTTCAGCCCCGATCGGAATCTGCATGGGGATTGCATTTGCCCCTAGCCGATCCTTGATCTGACCGTAGACTTTGTAGAAGTCAGCCCCGGTTCGATCCATTTTGTTGACGAACACAATCCGGGGAACGTTGTAACGGTTGGCTTGTTTCCACACCGTCTCAGACTGGGGTTGAACACCGCCAACGGAGCAGAAAACTGCAATCACACCATCAAGAACCCGCATAGAACGTTCAACTTCGATCGTGAAGTCTACGTGCCCAGGGGTATCGATAATGTTGATCTTGTGTTCTAGTGCACCTTCAGCTGGCTTATTCGGTTGCTCTGGATCGCGCCGAGTCCACTGGGTACTGATTGCAGCCGCAGTAATGGTAATACCGCGCTCTTTCTCCTGCTCCATCCAGTCAGTGGTGGCAGCACCATCGTGCACTTCGCCAATTTTGTGAACCACACCGGAATAGAACAGAATCCGTTCCGTTGTGGTGGTCTTGCCCGCGTCAATATGGGCAGCAATTCCGATGTTTCGTACTCTCTCGAGCGGAACGGTACGAGCCACGGTTACCTCCTCGATCGTTGGATAGGGATAGCGTCAGGGAAGACGCTGTAAAGATTCTATACGTTTTAATACCGATAGTGTGCGAAGGCTTTGTTCGCTTCAGCCATCCGGTGGGTTTCTTCCCGCTTCCGGATTGCGCTACCGGTTTGATTAGCCGCATCCATCAGTTCATTGGCGAATTTGCTCGCCATGGACTTGCCTGCCCGTTGCCGCGAAAATTGGATCAACCAACGCAAAGCCAAGGCAATTCCCCGATCGGTTCGCACTTCCATGGGCACCTGATAGGTAGCACCACCCACCCGTCGAGCTTTGACTTCGACCAAAGGAGTCGCATTCTTGACTGCCTTCTCAAAAACTTCCATGGGGTCAGCCCCAGTGCGTTCCTTAATGATGTCGAAGGCTTGGTAGATAATGCGGTTCGCCAAAGACTTCTTACCGCTCCGCATAATGCGACGGGAAGTCATGGTGACCAGGCGAGAATTATAGACAGGATCAGGGGGAATCGGACGCTTTTTGATTTCCGTACGACGAGACATAAAAATCCTTCCAGAGTTGAGAAATGGAGTCTGAAGGCTGACCTAGAAACCATCAGCCCAGACATAGTGAAAAGCCAGGTGTTCCCAACCCAAGGATGGCTTCGGAATCCAGCATCAATCCCTTCGTGAAACCAAAATCCTCTAGGGTCAACCTAGCGAACCAATCCCATCTGACTTGTGATTGGAACTAGTGAAATTCAAGAGAAGCGTCCGCAACTCATGGGAAACCCCCAGACACTCCTCTTACTAAAACTTAACAATGCGACTTATTTAGCAGCAGCCTTAGGACGCTTTGCACCGTATTTGGAGCGACCCTGCTTGCGATCTTTCACACCAGCAGTATCCAAGGTGCCACGAATAATATGGTAGCGAACTCCAGGCAGATCCTTCACACGACCACCTCGGATCATGACGACTGAGTGCTCTTGGAGGTTGTGACCAATTCCTGGAATATAAGCGGTCACCTCAAATCCTGAGGTTAACCGTACACGAGCAACTTTCCGCAGAGCCGAATTCGGTTTCTTAGGGGTTGTTGTGTAGACACGAGTACAAACCCCACGACGTTGAGGACAAGCCTTGAGCGCCGGGGATTTGGTTTTCTTACGAGCGCGATTACGCTCATCCCGAATGAGTTGCTGGATTGTGGGCATCTTATTGCCTGTAAATTTTTGCTTGTTCCAACTTTCAACAAATATTAAAGGTACCAAGGTTTGATGAACCCTGTCAAACTTTTCTTGATCATTTTTTCAAGGGAAAAAGTTAAGGGCGAACTTTTTAGGATCCGCATCTTTTTCTATGATAGTTGATCGACTGCAAATGAAAATCCACAGCCGCAGACAGCCGTTGCGATCGGGTTATCAAAATGGAAATTCCCCCCCATTAAGTCTTCTGCGTAGTCGATCGTCAGCGATTCCAGGTAAGACAATTGAGATGCCGCTACCACAACAGTAATATTTGAACAGGGGAACTCGACGTCATCGGATTCTCGGTGGTTGCACCAAGCGAGGCGATAGATCCAGCCATTACAGCCACCGGCCTCGGCAGTAATGCGCAGGTAACTTGCAGTAGGAAATTGTCGTTGTCGAATGCGCTTGACTTCAGCCAACGCCGCTGCGCTCAAATGAATCATAGAATACCGATGGGAATGAAATCACTATTGCCATCCTAGTATGGAGCAACCCTGCAGCACTACACCCATGCAGCCGTAGGCTGTTTCGGACGCTTGCCAAGCGAATGAACTAACGTTCTAGGCTAAAAGATTTCCAAGCAACCAAAACGCCAGGGAAGCGCGTCTTGTAAGATACTTCCCTGGCGTTAAATCATTGAAATTATTGTAGGCAGGCCACCAGCGATAGCTAGGTAATGATAGGCCGCTGGTGCGATCGGTGATCAGGTTTAGACCAACCAATCTACGGTGTAGTGCACTCAGGGTTAGCGATCGGGAGTAGCGCGGGCGTAATCATCCTGGAAACGCACGATATCATCTTCACCTAGGTATTCTCCATTTTGGACTTCGATCAATACCAGGGAAATCACACCAGGATTTTCGAGGCGGTGGGGGGTACATTGAGGCACATAGGTGGATTGGTTGGAACTCAGCGTCAGTTCTTCCTCCCCACAGGTAACTTTCGCGGTGCCTGCCACTACAATCCAGTGCTCACTACGGTGGTGATGCATTTGTAGGCTGAGGCGGTGTCCTGGCTTGACTTCGATCCGCTTAATTTTATAGCCACGGCCTTCTTCTAGAATGGTGAACGATCCCCAGGGACGGAGTTCAGTCGCCGCAATACCTTTTAGATTATTGGTAGACAGCGCCAGCGCGGGAACCTGAGTCATTTCTTGAGGTTGAGCCACTATAATTCCACTCCTTAGAATCAATAACTCGTAAAATTTGTAACTGTAAAAATTCAAACCTTGCTTCGTTTCCCAGGGGGGTGTCACCGAATTTAGGTCATCGAATCAGTGACGAAACTGATTCACCGAGGAAATCGTTGAGGGAGATCTGCATACAGGATGAAACTAACCTGAGTTGGCAGTGTTTCACGAATTTAGTATTACAGTCTAAAAACTTCTGCTCTCTCACCCTAACAAACCCATTTCTGTGCGACTAGGGGGAAGTGAGTAATTTCACTGAATTTCACCAACTCTTCACGGTGATAGGAAATCAGCTTCAAGGGGGCTTAATGGGATTACCTCTGTTGGTAAGAACCTCCAGTCAGACTGAGTAGGAACTGCCAACTCAGTCATAGAGGCAAAGACAAGCATGACATTGGATTATTTCCTAGCTATCCCTCATGAGTTTTCTCACATCCGCGACAGTACAGAAATCATGGAGAACGCTGAACTCTGGCCCTATCACCGGTGCAATTCTGGTGCAGCCTGAGTGCATCTACTGGAATTGCAATTACTGGCATTGCAATTACAAATGACTGGATTAGGGTTGGAGAAAAATTCCGATCGCTTCATGGACACGAGCGGAACTGCGGGGCGGACGATCGAGAATTTGCCCACCCAGATACAGCGTCGTCGAACTCCCGCCATCGAGATTCAGCGCATCAACCACCCCTAACTGCTGCATAATGCTGGCCATTTCCCCCAAACTAGGCCCACTACCACCTTCACGGTTGTGGACAGACACTAGCAGAATTTTGCCATCGGGAAGCTGCCCAATCGCACTCCGCGCCGCCCGTTCTTGGGCAAAGGCCAGACTGAATTGCTCAGCCGTCGCATCAAGAACCACTTGACGATTTTTAACGAGCAGAGGGCCGCCACCGACCATGTGGGGATAGGTTTCCAAGCCGGGGATCGATTCTACCCGATCAAGTTGGACTGTCGTGCCTGGGATGAACTGATTCGCAGCCGTCCGGTTCGATCGAAACACCAAGAGATAGGCCGAACCCGTTGGAATCGACACCGTTTCTCCCGCCTTACCAGCGTTTTTTTGTTCCGTTACCTGGTTATTTTGCACCGTGACCAGAATCTCGTTATCCGACAGAGTGCTGTAGGTACTGCCCCACTCCGCGTTGTAGCGGGCAATCCCAGCTTGCACGTAGGCACTGTTGAAATAGGTTAGGGGGAAGCGTTGCCCGTTGGACAGAATGGCCGTTTCCTTAAGGCTGTAGCGATCGAAGCGAAATTGCCCCTGCTCATTCCAAGCGACCACGCCCCGATTCAAAATCGGCCCCGATCGCCATTGTCCGTTTAGGCGAATCGCCCCCAACGGCAACTGGTTGAGGCGATTAAAGAATCCACCATTAATGGCTCCGCTGGCCTGCGACTGTTGGGCCGTTTGCAGCAGACTAGCCGTTCCAGCAATCGTCGGAAAATTCGGCAGAACCGGCAACAACCGCACCCCCGTCTGTTTTGGATCAACTTCTAACGCGATCACCGGAAAACGAGTTGTCCCTAGCATTAACGCCTGTTGTCGCCACCGTAACCCCTTGCCCCAAGCAATATCCAGGGGCTGGAGAGGAAAGGCTCCAATATCAATCACTAAGCGGTTGGGATTACTTAGAGTGAACAGAGAGGGACGTTGAGTAATGGGCACCCCGAGGCGCAGGGTTGTCCGATCACCTGCCGTTTCAACTTTGAGGGACTTGATGGCTCCGGTTGTGGTGGGCTTAAACCGTTGGATCAAGGCTGCATCAGCTTTGGCTTCTAAAGTAATCAACAATTCCTGACTTTGGGCATCGACTTGATAGGGCGTCGGACGATCGAGGTCTACCACCACCCGATCGCCCCAAGGTTGTTTGCCTTGCCGCAGGTTGACTAAAGAGGCATTCGGGGTTTTCAGTTCGAGCATGTCGCCCTTGGCTTGAACTTGCCAACCAAGCTGGTTTGCCAAAGCAGTGATCTCTAAGTATCGGATCGGAGGGGCTAAGCGAACCGCTAACGGCTCTGGTGGCTGTTGAGGATTGGTGAACCAGTCGATCGGCTGCTGAGCGAGATTTTCGGTACTGAGCAGACGTAACCCTAGCAATTGCATTAAGGCAGCTTCGGATAGGGCAATGCGATTCCCGGTGGTTGTTTGCCATTGGCCCCAAGCAGCATTAAAGGTACGACCATTCAACACAATTTGTCGACCTTGCATCCAAGTTTTAGCCGCCGAGGAAAGAATTGCAGGGCCATTGGGAGGAGGTGCGGAGGGCGGTTGTTCTAAACTCAAGGGCTTGGGTGGTACCGCAAGCGATGGGAAGGCCGTTCCCAAGAGACCCATGATTACCATTGCGCCACTCCCTCCGAAGAGGAGAGCTTTTCTCGACTGTTCCCGGTTCAAGCTCATCACCATACTCCTTGCCAATCCAGTCACTTGAGGTTTTTGAGAACCAGACACACCATCCATACCAGACACACCATCCCTACCAACTATCACGACCGTTCTCCCTCCAGTCACACCCTTGCTGCCACGCTTTTCAACGCTACACTCAAAAAAACATTGTGAAAAATATCTTTCACACCTTTGTCCCCCGATGTGCATCACCATGGGCTCCATGGCGAAACCCATCTTGGGCTCACGATCGAACTAGACGACATACGCGATCGGGGCAAAGGATATTGGACGCAATAAGCACATTGGACACAAGTGAAAATATATATATTGAAAAAATATATTTAGTCTGGAAACCAGCATGTCTTCTACCCTTCCTACAAACTAGCTTCCTAGGATTGTCAGAGAGTGATTTATTTTATAAAATGCTCTACTCTGACTCCTTAAGATGAGGGTATGAAAATTCATCTTCTTGGGTCTGAGATGGATTTCACCTCAACTTTCACCCAACAGCCCCAATTGTGCTAGGCCAAGGGTTGGGGGGATGATGGTGTGGGCTAAAAGTGAGTAACTTGAGCCCTGTATCTCCATGTCTTAATTTAGTTGTGGGTAGCCTAACTGTTAGGTGTTTCCAAAGTGACCCCATTAAGGTCTAGGAGCATCTTCAGTTGGGTGATAGCTTCAGGATGATTCTGTTTTATAGAAACTAGTTTTATAGAGGCTAGATAAAACAAGGCTGTTCCCAAAAATTGGGGTTGGAAACCTTTGTGTATGAACTGTGCATAGATATAAACATGCACAGATTTGCCAGAGAGCCAGAGGATTTAGCGATTCGATCGCAACGATCTAAAACGATCTAGAAAGTTGCGACTGCTCAGTCTGTTTTGGCTGCGAAATCATCCTGAAGTCCTGACCGGGCTGAAGTTTCCCTATCAGCCTAACCATTACCTGCCAAACACCTCTCTAGCTAGCGTGCAGCCTGTTCTTCCACCAAGAAGGACGGTTGGCTATCGTGTCAGCAGACAGGAGATGGCATCTTAACGACACCCTTACAAGATCCCTGTCAACCTTTTATAGCCCTAGTTTCATTCAGAATGCAGTCTATTCTGGATTTCTTGTCTAGGAATATAAAAGCCTAATCCTTACTCTTCGGTGAAATGAACGAAATGAGCCATGTCATGGGTAACGCAAGTTCAAAATTGAATGCTCCACTGGATTTATCTCCAAGTGGATATAAAGGCCAACGCTGGCTGGTGGAAGAACGGGATGCCTGTGGCGTTGGCTTCATTACCGATCGTCAGGGTCGGAGCAGTCATGATCTGGTGCAGAAATCTTTGATTGCCCTAGACTGTATGGAACATCGCGGCGGATGCAGCGCCGATCAGGACTCCGGCGATGGAGCAGGGGTGATGACTAGCATGCCCTGGGAATTGCTCAACCAGTGGAGTGTGGCATCCGGTAAAGACTCCCTAACGATTCAAAATACGGGCGTCGGTATGGTATTTCTGCCCCAGGATGCCGCCCAAGCTGCGCAGGCTCGCCAGATCACTGAGCAAGTGGTGGCCGAGGAAGGATTAACCCTAGTGGGATGGCGATTGGTGCCTGTGAAGCCGGACGTGCTCGGCATTCAAGCACGGGACAACCAACCCCAGATCGAACAGGTGATTGTCTCCGCCAGTCAAACAGGCGATGACCTAGAGCAGGTGCTGTACCTCTGCCGCAAACGCATTGAAAAACAAGCCAAGGCCGTCGGCTTGACGGAACTCTATTTCTGTTCCTTCTCCAACCGCCGCATTATCTACAAAGGCATGGTGCGATCGGCGGTTTTGGGCGAGTTTTACCAGGATTTAGCCAATCCAACCTACACTGCAACGTTTGCCGTCTATCACCGCCGCTTCAGCACCAACACCCTACCCAAGTGGCCGTTGGCGCAACCCATGCGCTTAGTGGGCCACAATGGCGAAATTAACACCCTCCTGGGCAACATCAACTGGATGATGGCACGGGAAGCGGATCTCAACCATGACACTTGGGGCGATCGCATGGCCGATCTCAAACCGATCGTCGATCCAAACAACAGCGACTCCGCCACCTTGGATAACGTGCTGGAACTGATGGTGCGCTGTGGCCGCAGCCCCATGGAAGCCCTGATGGTGATGGTGCCGGAAGCCTTCCGCAACCAGCCGGATCTGCTGGAGCATCCTGAAATTACGGACTTTTACGAATACTACAGCGGCGTTCAGGAAGCCTGGGATGGCCCTGCGTTGCTGGTGTTCAGCGATGGTAAAAAAGTCGGCGCAACCCTCGATCGCAACGGTTTACGACCGGCCCGTTATGCCATTACCCGCGACGGCTACATTGTGGTGGCCTCGGAAGCTGGAGTTGTTGATCTACCGGAAGCCGACATCATCGAGAAAGGTCGCCTCGGCCCCGGTGAAATGATTGCCGTGGATCTGGAAACCCAGGAAATTCTGAAGAACTGGGAATTGAAGCAGCGAGTCGCTAGTGAACGTCCCTACGGCGAATGGCTGAGGCAAAATCGCAAGACACTCCAACTGGAACCTTTCGCAGACAGTCGCACCTACGAAGCGGCTGACCTCCTCCGTCTACAAACCGCCTTTGGTTACACGGCAGAAGATGTAGACATGATCATCAATGAAATGGGAGCCCAGGGCAAGGAACCCACCTTCTGCATGGGGGATGATGCGCCGTTGGCAGTGCTGTCATCTAAACCTCGCTTGCTGTACGACTATTTCAAACAGCGGTTTGCCCAGGTGACCAACCCGGCGATCGACCCCCTGCGGGAAAACCTGGTCATGTCCCTCTCCATGAGTTTAGGTGGACGGCACAATTTGCTGGAAGCGACGCCCGATCATGCCAAGCTACTGTTCCTGGAAACCCCGGTGCTGGGCGATGCAGAGTTACAAGGCGTCCGTCAATCCGGCTTCCAAACCGCCACCTTATCCACGCTGTATAGCATCACCGACGGCCCAGCCGGACTGAAGCAAGCGGTGGCAGACCTCTGTCAACAGGCAGCGGAAGCGGTGCAAGCGGGGGCAGAAATCCTCATCCTCAGCGATCGGGCTAATCTTCAAGGCCAAACGGCACAGTTGAACGCGGAAACCAGCTATATTCCGCCCATGTTAGCCGTGGGAGCCGTACACCACCATTTGATTCGCCAAGGGTTACGGATGAAAGCCTCCTTGGTAGCCGATACCGCCCAGGCTTGGAGCACCCACCACTTTGCCTGCTTGGTGGGCTATGGAGCCAGTGCCGTTTGTCCCTACCTGGCCCTGGAAGCAGTACGCCACTGGTGGCATGATGGCAAGACCCAAAAATTGATGGAAACGGGCAAGCTGAAGGCTGTGAGTCTGATCGGTGCCCAGGCCAACTTCCGCAAAGCCTTGCAGGATGGTCTGTTCAAAATTCTCTCGAAGATGGGCATCTCCCTCTTAGCCAGCTACCACGGAGCACAAATCTTCGAAGCGATCGGGATTGGCGGCGACCTACTGAATACGGCGTTCTACGGTACCGCATCCCGGCTGGGCGGTCTGACCTTGGCGGATTTGGCCAACGAAACGCTATCCTTCCACAGCAAAGCTTTCCCTGAACTGAGCGGCAAGAAACTGGAAAACTATGGCTTTGTGCAGTACCGTCCCGGTGGCGAGTACCACATGAACAGCCCGGAAATGGCCAAGTATCTCCACAAGGCAGTCGATCAGAAGAGCTACGACCACTACGCCCTGTACCAGAAGTACCTGGAAGAGCGGCCTTTGACGGCTTTACGGGATTTACTGGACTTCACCAGCGATCGCGCCCCGATCGACATCAGCGAAGTCGAGTCAGCAGCGGATATCTGCCATCGCTTTGCCACCGGGGGAATGTCCCTGGGTGCCCTGTCGCGGGAAGCCCATGAAGTGTTGGCGATCGCCATGAACCGTCTTGGAGCCAAGTCCAACTCCGGCGAGGGCGGCGAAGATGTCGTGCGCTTTAAGGTGCTGGATGACGTGGTGGATGGCGTTTCGCCTACCTTCCCCTACCTGAAGGGACTGCGCAATGGAGACACTGCCTGTTCCGCCATCAAGCAAGTGGCGTCGGGTCGCTTTGGCGTCACCCCAGAGTACTTGATGAGTGCCAAGCAAATCGAAATCAAGCTGGCCCAAGGGGCAAAACCCGGTGAAGGCGGACAACTCCCCGGCCCCAAGGTCAGCCCCTACATCGCCATGCTGCGCCGATCGAAGCCCGGTGTGACGCTGATTTCCCCACCCCCGCACCATGACATTTATTCGATCGAAGATTTGGCGCAATTGATTTATGACCTGCACCAGATCAACCCGTTGGCTCAGGTTTCCGTCAAACTAGTGGCGGAAGTGGGCATCGGCACGATCGCTGCTGGGGTAGCCAAGGCCAACGCGGATATTATCCAAATTTCCGGGCACGACGGCGGTACAGGCGCGTCTCCGCTCAGTTCGATCAAGCACGCGGGTAGTCCCTGGGAATTGGGCCTAACGGAAGTGCACCGCACCCTGATGGACAATCAACTGCGCGATCGCGTTCTGCTGCGGGTCGATGGCGGCATCAAAACGGGTTGGGATGTCGTCATGGCAGCCCTCATGGGCGGCGAAGAGTTCGGCTTCGGCTCGATCGCGATGATTGCAGAAGGCTGCATCATGGCGCGGATCTGCCACACCAACAACTGCCCCGTCGGCGTCGCCAGCCAGAAGGAAGAACTCCGCAAGCGCTTTACTGGCCTACCGGAGCATGTGGTCAACTTCTTTGTCTTTGTGGCGGAGGAAGTACGTTCCCTCTTGGCACGGCTCGGTTACCGCAAGCTGGAAGACATCATCGGGCGGGCGGATCTGTTAAAGGTGCGGGAAGGTGCGCAAATCGCCAAAACCCAAGCCTTAGATCTCTCCTTCCTGACCAACTTGCCCGATACCCGCAGCGATCGCACCTGGTTGCAGCACGCCGAAGTTCATAGCAACGGCCCGGTGCTGGATGATGACATTCTGGCGGATGCTGACCTGCAAGCCGCGATCGCAAACCAGGGTTCAGTAACCAAACAATTTAAGGCCATCAATACCGATCGCACGATCGCGACTCGTGTTGCAGGTGTGATTGCCAAGCACTACGGCAACAACGGTTTTGGCGGACAGATTAATCTCCACTTCACCGGATCGGTGGGCCAGAGTTTTGGGGCCTTTAACCTGCCCTGCATGACGCTGCGCCTAGACGGGGAAGCCAATGACTACGTGGGCAAGGGGATGCATGGTGGAGAAATCATCATCCATCCTCCCGCAGCCGCCACCTTCGACCCCGCAGAGAGCGTCATCATCGGTAACACCTGCCTCTATGGCGCGACAGGGGGCACCCTGTTTGCCAATGGCCGCGCTGGGGAACGGTTTGCGGTGCGGAACTCGGCGGCTCAAGCGGTGGTGGAAGGCACAGGCGACCACTGCTGCGAGTACATGACCGGCGGCACGATCGTGGTGCTGGGTAAAGTGGGTCGCAACGTTGGCGCGGGGATGACCGGCGGTTTAGCCTACTTCCTAGATGAAGATGGCAGCTTCCAAGCGAAGGTCAATCCGGAAATCGTCAGTGTGCAACGGGTGGTCAGCTCAGCGGGTGAAGCCCAGTTGAAGGATCTGATCCAAGCCCACGCCGATCGCACAGGCAGTCCCAAGGCGAAAGCCATTCTGGCGAACTGGTCAGCCTATTTGCCCAAGTTCTGGCAAGTGGTGCCTCCCTCGGAGAAGGACACAGCAGAAGCCAATGCAGGTACTGAGAAAGTTGCGAGTTCGGTATAGTCCTCACCGTCTAATCGCTCTATCCATCCATTAACGGATAACGCCATCCCTCAAAAAAGCCATTAGGCTAGAGGGATGGCGCTTTTTTATTCGTCGCTTTCACGCCCGTTGATTTCTCTATGGTTCAGTCTCCATCCAAGTCCATCACCTTAGCGGAATTTCTGAAGCTGCCAGAAACCAAACCTGCCAGCGAATACATTGATGGACAAGTGCTGCAAAAACCCATGCCGCAAGGAAAACACAGCGTCATTCAGACCGAGTTATCTACGATCGTCAACAGTAGTCTCAAACCCCAGCGAGTGGGCCGAGCCTTTTCAGAGTTACGCTGCACCTTTGGGGGTCGATCGAACGTGCCCGATGTCTCTGTGTTCGCTTGGGCAAGAATTCCACGGGATCCAACTGGGGAAATTGCCAATGCTTTCGCGATCGCGCCGGACTGGACGATCGAAATTCTTTCCCCAGACCAGAGTCAAACCAAGGTCACTAAAAATATTAGACCTCCTGCATGAATAGTGGAGTGATGTGCCAGTTAGAGCAGGAGGTAGGAGAATAAGAATGTTGCCCTCAACATTTCTGTGGAGAGAAGATGAGCTACCAAGACCTTGAGTCGCTGTCGGATGGTG